>JBBFKQ010000006.1 GCA_037481935.1 Aquificaceae bacterium
TCTACATGGCGGTAATTTCTTACAATCTCCATAGGCTCTGGAGTGCAGGGATGCTATAACTTGCAACTTGCGTTATACCTACTTTGTGGAGAGGGGAAAGGGCTATTACACCCTGAGGAAGGCCCTCCTTGAACTTGAGCTGAAAGACCTTCAGAGCCTGCAGAGAGCCTTCAGCACCGAAAGGCTTACAGAGAAGTTTTTCAACGCCTACCGCTCCGCGGTCAACAGAATAAGGTCAGCTCTGGATAGAAGGATTGACCCGGGCAAAGCCCACGCCTTTGCACAGCAACTTCTTTCAAGGATTATGTTTGTTTACTTCCTGCAGAAGAAGGGATGGCTCAAATGGAAAGACTATGTGCCAGACAGGGAATATATGCTGGGCTTCTGGAAAAGATACAGGGTGCATGTTGAAGATAGTCCCCACCAGAAAGACACCTTCTTTTCAAAGTGGTTATCCAGCCTCTTTTTTGGAGCCTTTAACAAAAGGCTCTCCTTGGTGGACCAGAGCCTTCCGGAGGACATAAGGGAGTCTCTGGCTCTTATGCCTTACCTGAACGGTGGTCTCTTTACAAAGAACGAGCTTGACCTTATGGTGGAAAGCCTTCCCGATGAGGTTTTTGAGTGGCTTTTTGAGCCAGACCCAACGGGCAGGGACGAACAGAAGGGCTTTTTACAGCTTTACAACTTTACCGTGGACGAGTCCATGCCTCTGGACGAGGAGGTGGCAGTTGACCCTGAAATGCTTGGCAAGGTCTACGAATCTTTAATCGCAGAGGAGGAACGCTCTGGCAGTGGAATTTTTTACACTCCAAGGCTTGAGATAGACTTTATGTGCCGTCTTGCCCTTACGGGCTATCTTGAGGAAAAGACAGGCATTGAACGGCGAAGGCTTCTGGATTTTGTCTACAATCCTGAAACTGCGTGGCTTAGCCATGACGAGCTCAGGTCAATAAGAAGGTCCCTTGAGGAGCTGAAGGTGGTGGACCCGGCGGTTGGCTCTGCCTCTTTTCTGGTTGGCATGCTCAACATACTGGTTTCCCTGAACTCTGCCCTTATCAGGAATCTGGAGGGGAAGGAGCCCAACCTCTTTGCCCTGAAAAGAAAGATAGTGCAGGACAACCTGTATGGCGTGGATGTCAAGGACTGGGCGGTGATGGTGGGAGAGCTAAGGCTCTGGCTCTCTCTCGTTATAGAGAGCGACGAAAAGGAGATGGACATATACACAAAGCCCCTGCTTCCCAACTTTTCCTTCAAGCTCAGACAGGGGGATTCTCTCATTGAGGAGGTGGGTGGCACGCCCCTGCTTTTGAGGGCAGAAGGTGCCTTCATACCCTCCAGGATAAAGAAAAAACTGCAGGAGCTCATAGATAGAAAAAACAGGTTCTACTCTGGAGAGTTCAGCTCAGACCTCAGAGAGCTTGAACAGATACACGAGCTTGAAAGAGAAATACTCCTTGAGGTCCTGAAAGAAAAGCTCCAGAACATAGAAAAAGACCTTCAAAAGCTCAAAAGAGACATTGAGCTTCTTTCTCAAAAGGACATGTATGCAGCTTCTCATCAAAAGGAAAGCCTTAAGGAGCTAAGAGAAAAAGAGAAACTTCTCAAGCAGGAAAAGGAAGAATACCAGAGGCTTGTGTCTGAAGTGGGTAAGAGTAAGTCAAAGGATTACTTTCTGTGGGAGATAGATTTTGCAGAAGTCTTTGAGAAGGGGGGCTTTGACATAGTCATAGGAAACCCGCCCTATGTAAGGCAGGAAGAAATAGCACCACCCCTTGAAAAGATGGAGAGACACTCAGAAGAGAGCTGGAAAGCCCTAAAAGAGCAATACAAGGAAAAGCTCCTGCAGTCTGTAAAAAGGCTCTGGGGCCATATAAACCTCTCAAAAAGAAGCGACCTGTATGTTTACTTTTTCCTACATGGGCTTTCGCTCCTGAGAGAGGGAGGAATCCTTTGCTTTATCACCTCAAACTCCTGGCTGGATGTGGGCTACGGTGCGGGGCTTCAGGAGTTTTTCCTCAATAAGGCAAGGCTTGAGTATGTTATAGACAATCTGGTAAAAAGGTCCTTCAAAGAGGCGGATGTGAACACGGTAATAACTCTCGCCAGAAGAAGGCAGGAAGAGGAGGACTACAGAGTGCGTTTTGTATCCTTCAGAAGACTCTTTGAAGAGGTTAACAACGCCCAGACCCTCAAAGAACTGCATGAACTCAGAGAGGACAGCTTTGACCATTCCACCTGCAGGCTCATAATAAGACAGAAAAGCCAGCTCCTTCAGGAGGGCACAGAAGAAGATAACAGATACACCGGTAGCAAATGGGGCGGCAAGTACCTGCGCGCGCCGGAGATCTTCTTCACCATTCTGGAAAAGGGCAAAGGCAAGCTCGTGCGTCTCGGCGACATCGCCGAAGTGCGTCGCGGCTTCACGACCGGTGCCAACGAGTTTTTCTACCTGAAGCCCATGGGGCTCAGCGTGAAGGAGGTGGTGGAGCTCTCTAAAAGAGACCCGGATGCCCCTGTGGCGGTGAGGAACTCTGCAGGATGGGAGGGTGAAATACCCGCAAGGTTCTTAAAACCTGTGGTAAAAAGCCCGAGGGAGCTAAAAAGTCTTGTTGTTCGCCTGGAAGACCTGAGCCATCTTGTGTTTATGTGCCACGGAAGGGAAAAGGAACTGAAAGACACTGAGGTATGGAAATACATAAAGTGGGGAGAAAAGCAGGGATACCACAAAAGACCTACATGCAGTTCAAGGGAAAGGTGGTGGGATTTGGGGGAGAGGGGTCTTAGCACTGCACTCTGGACAATGACATATAGGGAGAGATTTTTTATTCCTCTCAACAAGGTGGCATTCGCTGATGCCCGTTTATACGATATCTACTGTAGTGAAGAATTGCTTCCGACCCTTAACAGCGCATACTGCCTTTTGTGGATTGAACTGCAGGCAAGAGGCTATGGTGGAGGTGGTGGCCCAGTTGATGTGAAGGTTTATGAGGTTAATGAGATGCTAATACCAAGCCCTGAATTTGTTGATAGCAAAGAGGTGTATGAGCATATTTTTACCAGTAATAGCTCAGAAAGATTGTCAATATTCACCGAACTTGGCTTTGACCCCAGCAAGCCCATAAGGGAGCAGGAGCCAAACCCACTGCCCGACCGCAAAGCCATTGACGATGTGGTTTTTGATGCCCTCGGTCTCACAGAGGATGAGAGAAGAGAAGTCTACTATGCCGTTGCCGAGCTTGTCCAAGCAAGGCTGGAGAAGGCAAGGAGTGTGTAGGGACTTGCACTGTCTGGTATAACCACCCTTAGGGTAGGAAAAATGGAAGTTTTAAGGACCGACCTTGAGAGGCTGGGAGATATTTGGCTTTTTCAGAAGGTTCAGAGGATGAAAAACCTCCTGAAAATTGCAGAACCGGATGAAGCTCTTTACAGAGAGCTAATGGTATCTCTCGGGTATCCAAAAAACAGGGTCCAGTTTCTCAACCTTGCGCTCCTCCTTCCCTTCAAAGAAATCAGGCTTCTAAAGACAAAGGACCTGATAAGAAAGGCTCTCCTATACAGGGCTGGGTTTGAGGAGAATGTGGACGAACTTCCCCCCTTTTTTGACCTATCTCTGAGGATGGAGAGGTTCCAGTGGGTGGAAAAGGGAATAAGACCGGCCAACCATCCTCGCAGAAGGCTTGAGGGTGCGTCTCTTTTTCTTGAGGAGCTTGCAGGGATAGGTGCTGTTAATTTTTTCCTGAGCAGAATAAAAGGCTGGAAAAGAAAGATAGAAAATTCAGTTGATGCCTCCGCCTTTGTAAGAAGGGTAATGGAACTTTCTGGAGTTGGTATTCAGAGAAGGCAGGAATCCTTTTTCAATGTTATCCTCCCCTTCTTCCTTGCCCTCTTTCCACGGGAAGTGGAGAGCCAGCTCAGGGTGGTCTTTGAGCTCCATCCACCCCTTGCCTCCAACTTTCTCATCAAGAGTTTTCTTCAGAAATACCCCCACATCCTTCCAGCCAGCACAAGAGAACACTTTGGCATCATAATGCTGATGAAGAACTCCAGAGGAGGGTCTATCAATACCCCTTGACAAATGAAAAAAGTTTGCATATAATATACATAACCAAAAACCTTAAAAGGAGGTGTTAACCATGAGCAAGAGCCTGCAAGGCACAAAAACTCTTGAGAACCTCAAGCATGCCTTTGCCGGGGAATCCCAGGCAAACAGAAGGTATCTCTACTTTGCCAGAAAGGCGGACATTGAGGGATACCCAGACATAGCCAACATCTTCAGAGAAACAGCAGAGGGCGAGACAGGTCACGCCTTTGGCCACATTGAGTTCATGGAAAAGTATGGTGGCGGAGACCCTGCTACCGACATGCCCATAGGCACCATGGAGCAGAACCTTGAGGCTGCCATAGCCGGCGAGACCTACGAATACACAGAGATGTATCCCGGCTTTGCAAGGGTTGCAAGAGAAGAGGGATTTGACGACATAGCGGAGTGGTTTGAGACCCTGGCAAGGGCAGAAAAGTCCCACGCAGGAAGGTTCCAGAAGGCTCTGGAGTCCCTGAAGGGATAATCTTAGACCATATTTCGGGGGCTCTGCCCCCCATTCCTAAAAAAACATAAGGAGTGAATCATGCAAGAGTTTGCCCTCGGTGGAGTAAAGGATTTTGAGTTCAACATAAAAGACCCCAACTTCCTCAACGAACAGGCTCTATGGGAAGAGGCAAAGAGGGTTTATTCCAAGTGCAAAGACTGCAGGATGTGCGTCACTTACTGTCCCTCGTTCCCCGCTCTCTTTGATGCGGTGGACAGACACGAGGATGACATAGAAAAGCTCTCAAAGGATGAGCTTGCCCTTCCCTTAGAGCTCTGTTTTCACTGCAAGCAGTGCTACTTTAAGTGTCCATACACGCCACCCCATGAGTGGAGGATAGACTTTCCTCACCTTTCTTTGAGGTATAAGGTGTGGAAGTTCAAAAATAAGGGGGCAAAGCTCACCGATAAGCTCATGCTAAACACGGACCTTGTGGGCAAGCTTTCAGTGCCCTTTGCACCCATAGTTAACAGAGTCAACAACATCCCCGCCTTCAGGGTAATCATGGAAGGCGTGATGGGTGTGGACAGAAGGGCGAAACTGCCACCCATAAACTCAGAGACCTTCACGAGCTGGTTCAGGAAAAACAGAAAGCCCGTGAAGGGAGAAAACGGCAAGGTGGCACTCTTTTACACATGCCTGCTCAACTACAACTACCTTGAGAGGGGAAAGGCACTTCTTAAAGTCTTTGAGAAGAACGACATTTATGTAGAGCTCCCAGAGCAGCAGTGCTGTGGCATCCCCTTCTTTGACATAGGGGACATAGATTCAGCCACCGAGAGGGCAAGGTATAATGTGCAGAGGCTAAAGCCCTATGTGGATGCAGGCTTTGACATAGTGGTTCCAGTGCCTACATGTGCATTGCAGATAAAGTATGAATACCCTCTACTTCTGCCCGATGACCCGGATGTGAAAGCTGTATCAGAGAAGGTTTACGATGTGCACGAATACCTTTTCAAGCTCCACCAGGAAAAGAAGTTCAACAGGGACTTCAAGGTCTCCGTGGGAAGCATTGCCTATCACATACCTTGCCACCTCAAATCTCTGAACGTGGGATACAGGGCTCTGGCTCTTATGAGGCTCATACCCAACACAAAGGTCCAGCTAATTGAGAGATGCTCAGGGCATGACGGCACCTTTGGGGTTAGAAAGGAGACCTTTGACATGTCCATAAAAGTTGGCTCAAAGCTCTTTGAAGACATGAAAAACTCCAGTGCAGACCTCTATGTCTCCGACTGTCCCCTCTCGGGCAACCACATAGAGCTCATGACGGGCAAAAGGGTCTACCATCCCCTTGAAGTGCTTGCTATGGCATACGGGGAGGACTAAAATAGGAGTGTGGAAAGGGCTCAAATTCTCTCTCTGATTGGTATTGCGATAGAGGAAGTTCTGCAAAAAGATTGCCTTGTAGTTTTTTACGGTTCCGTGCTCAGTGAGAGGTTCAGCAGGAGCTCCGATGTGGATGTGGGCATATTCTGCAAAGACCAGATAGAAGGAAAGGAATACATGAGGCTTCTCTCCCGTCTTGAAGAGCTCCCACTTCTGAGGGATGTAGAGCTCATTGACCTCTGGAGGGTTAAATCTGCTGAGTTTCTGGATAAAATAATTCAGGAGGGCTATTTTTGGAAAAGCTCAAAAGAGCTTATGACGCTTTTGAGAAGGCGTTTAGAAGATTTGAAAAAGAGAGCTTGCTCGGTGAGCTCATATACCTGAGAAACAGGCTTGTGCATGTCTATGATGAGATGGAGACAAAGGCTCTCAGAAAAGAGCTTCTGAAAGAAGAAGTCTACGAACTTTTTAAAGAAGTGCTTTTCAAGCTAAAGCCATGAGATACTTCCCCCTTGGCATCGCCGGGCACGTGGACCATGGCAAGACCTCCCTTGTGAGAGCCCTCACTTCCATAGACACGGACAGGCTACCGGAGGAAAAGAGAAGGGGCATGAGCATAGACATAGGCTTTGCCTTTCTGGACTTTCCAGAGAAGAGCCTGAGGGTGGAGATAATAGACCTGCCTGGGCATGAGAGGTTCATAAAAAACGCCATATGCGGTCTTGCTCCCGTGTGGGGGCTTCTGCTCCTTGTGGATTCAGGGGAAGGTGTTATGCCCCAGACGGTGGAGCACACAAGGCTTGCAAAGAGCTTTGGTATAGAGGATGTGCTCCTTGTGCTTACAAAGGCTGACAGGGTGGACGAAGAAACCCTCGAGCTGGCAAGGGAAGAAGCCCTTCAGATGCTGAACCGTGAAGGTGTAAGGGTTTCCGGTGTTTTTCCCCTTTCCGCCGTCACCGGCTACGGGCTTGAAGAGCTCAAAAGTGGTATCCTTGAGTATGCGGAGAGAAACTTCAGAGACAAAGAAGGGGAGCTCTTCAGGTTTCTGGTGGATTCTGCCTTCAGCGTGAAGGGCTACGGGACCGTTTTGAGGGGGAGCTGTATATCTGGCAGGGTTCTGGAGGGTGATATTCTTACCCTTGAGCCTCTGGGAAAGACATGCAGGGTAAGGAGGATGCAGAACCACGGAGTGTTTGTAAAAGAGGGCAGGGCGGGCGAGAGGCTTGCCCTTAACATTCCAGAGCTGGAGCCTCATGAGGTGGAGAGGGGATGCTTCCTGGTAAAGGGTATAAAGAGCTCAAAAAAGCTTCTGGTAAGGCTAAAGGGCAACCCGCCCAGAGGTCTGGGCTATGCCTTCTTCGGTATGAGGGAGGTCCCCGTCTACGTAAGTGGTATCTCTGAGGATGTGTGTATCTTCAGGCTCTCTGAGCCCGTGCCTGCAGTGAGGGGAGACAGGGGACCTCTTCTTAACTCTTCTGGTGAGCTGGTGGGAGGCTATGAAGTGCTCCATCCCTTTCCTGTGAGAGTTTCAAAGAGGTTTATCAGAGAAAACCTCTCCCTTCTCCAGAGTGAGCCACTTGAGTATCTACTTTTAGAGAGTGGTCTGAAGGGATTGAGCCTTAAGGAGGTATTTTCCTTTTATGGAAAGCCCCTTCAGCCCCCAAGGGCTCCTGAGGTTGAGGGAAGGTTCTACCATCAGGAGGTGCTTGCACTACTTACCAAAAGACTTAAGGAGCTTCTCAGAGAGAAAGGTGGAGTTATTTCCCTTTCGGAGGCGGTGTCAAGGCTGAAGACCTCGGAGGGTTTGCTTGAGTTCATTTTGAAAAACGTAAAGGATATCAGGCTGATTGAGGGCTATGTGGTGGATGCAAAAGCTTCAGGACCGGAGGAGCTTGAGGGCTACAGAAGGCTCATAGAGCTTCTTTCGGAGGGCATAAGGGAAGAGAAAGAGCTTGAACCCTACAGGGAGTATCTATCTCTTGCAGTAAGAAAGGGTAGAGTCTACAGCCTTGGAGACTATCTTTATGTATCAAAAGAGCTCTTTGAGGAATACGTGAAAAGGCTAAGGGCTGTAGGTAGAGAGTTTACCCTGCAGGAGGCAAAGGAGGTTCTGGGTTTTACAAGAAAATACCTCATACCTCTGCTGGAACACATGGACAGGCTTGGCATAACAAGAAGAGAAGGAGAAAGGAGGGTCTTTCTGAGATGAGCCTTTTGAGGCAGATACCGCAGGTCTCAAAACTTCTCGAAGAGTTTGGAGAATACCCTAAGGAGCTGGCAAAAAGAGCCATAAGGGAGATGCTCCAGAGGGTAAGGGAGGAAATACTTCAGGGCAGGAGGCAGTCCCTTGAGGACCTCAGGAGCCTCATAGAAGCAAGAATAAGAGAGCTGTCTTCTACGAGCCTCAGAAGGGTCATAAACGCCACTGGTGTGGTCATAAACACAAACCTTGGAAGGTCGCCTCTGGCGGAGGAGGTGGCGGAGTTTATAAAGGAAGTGGCAATGGGCTACTCAAACCTTGAGTATGACCTTTATGAGGGGAGAAGGGGCTCAAGACTGAGCCATTTAGAAGGGCTTTTGAAGGACCTCACAGGTGCAGAGGCAGTGCATGTGGTAAACAACAACGCAGGAGCTGTTTATCTTGTGCTCAACAGCCTTGCCTGCGGCAAGGAGGTGGTGGTTTCGAGGGGTGAGCTGGTAGAGATAGGGGGAAGCTTTCGCATCCCTGATATCATGAGGGCGTCGGGCGCAAGGCTTGTGGAGGTGGGCACCACCAACAGAACAAGGCTCTCTGATTACGAGAAGGCAATAGGTCCGGACACTGCACTTCTTATGAAGGTGCACAGAAGCAACTTCTACATGGAAGGCTTTGTGGAAGAGGTTCAGCCAGAGGATCTTCTCAGCTCTGGACTTCCCGTATACTACGACATGGGGAGCGGAAGCCTTCTGAACCTGAAAGAGCTGGGTATAAAGACAGAAGAACCTAGCTTTTCAGAGTGTATAAAAAAGGGCATCCACATAGTATCCGGCAGCGGAGACAAGCTCCTCGGTGGACCTCAGGCGGGCATAATACTGGGAAAGAAGGAGCATGTGGAAAAGGTAAGAAAGAACCCCATGAGCAGAGCCCTCAGAATTGACAAGCTGACCCTTGCTGGGCTGGAGATGACCCTGAGGCTATACATGAGAGGAGAATACACAAAGATTCCCACCTTGCGTATGCTTCTGTCCAGCCCCGAAGAGCTCAGAAAAAAAGCCATTGCTCTGGCAAGAAGGCTCAGAAAACTCAGGAGGTTGAAGGTGGCAGTGCTGAAGGATTTCTCAAGATGTGGTGGTGGTGCACTTCCAGAGCTTCTTCTTGAGACATACTGCGTTGCTGTAAGGCACCAGGTGCTCAGCACTCCTGAGCTTGAAAAAAGGCTAAGAGGTTCAGAGCCCCCTGTGGTGGCAAGACTCAAAGAAGACATGCTCCTTCTTGATGTAAGGACCCTTCAGGAAAGAGATTTTCCTGACATAGTAAGAGCCTTTGAGCGAATGGAGGAATGATATGCCTTACTTTCCCATGTTCGTGAGCCTTGAGGGTAAGAAGGTGGTGGTGGCTGGGGGTGGAAGTGTGGCGAGCAGAAAGGTGGAGAAGCTCCTTCCCTTTGGTGCCAAAATCAAGGTGGTAGCACCGGAAGCCACGCCCTATCTACAGAGCCTTGCCGCGGAGAAAAAGATAGAGCTCCTGAAGAGAAGACTGAGACTGAAAGACCTCAGAGATGCCTTCATGGTTATTGTGGCTGTGGATGATATCAAATTGCAGGAAAAGGTTTATAGCTTTTGTATAAGGAGGGGAATACACTGCAACGCTGTGGACAGCCCAGACTTTTGCACATTCCTCTTCCCGGCTTTAATAGTCAGGGGTGAGCTTGTGGTGGGTATCTCTACCTCTGGCAAAGTGCCAGCCCTTTCTGCAGGCGTAAGGGAGCTTCTTGAAAAGTGGCTCCCAGAAGACCTGGAAAGGCTTCTTTCAGAACTTGAAAAAATAAGGGAAAGCCTGCCAGAAGGCAGGGAAAGGCAGGAGAGACTGATAGACCTCGTAAGACAGAGGCTTGGCTTATAATCTTTCTGTGTGGGTTCTTGGTCAGCACGATGAACCATACAGAAAACTGAGAAACTCTATCCTCAGCCTTGTGGGCAACACGCCCCTTGTGAGGCTCAGAAAAATCGTCCCCACAGATGTCTCTCCAAAGGTGGAGATATACGCAAAGCTCGAGAGCTTCAACCCGGGAGGCTCTGTAAAGGACAGACCGGCTTTGAGTATGTTTCTGGATGCCATGGAAAAGGGACTTCTCAAAGAAGGGAAAGTGGTCATAGATGCCACTTCTGGCAACACCGGTATAGCCCTCGCCATGGTGGGTGCATGTCTCGGTGTGCCTGTGGAGCTTGCCATGCCTGCAAATGTCAGCGAAGAGAGAAAAAGAATCATAAAGGCTTACGGTGCAGAGGTATACTTTACAGACCCCCTTGAGGGCACAGACGGTGCCATACTCTTTGTGAGGGAAAGGGTGAGCAAAGAGCCCGACAAATACCTTTACCTTGACCAGTATAACAACCCTGCCAACTGGAAGGCGCACTTTTATTCCACGGGCATAGAGATATGGAACCAGACGGGAGGAAGAATAACCCACCTTGTGGCTGGCATTGGCACTGGTGGGACCATAATGGGCACGGGAAGGAGGCTAAAGGTTTACAACCCCGACATTCAGATAGTTGGTGTTCAGCCCGCCTATCCCTTTCATGGCATAGAAGGTCTCAAGCATATAGAGAGCTCCATAAAACCGGGCATCTTTGACGAGACCTTTCTTGACAGAACCATATTCGTAGAAACGGAGCCTGCCTATGAGATGACAAAAAGGCTTGCCAGAGAGGAAGGAATCCTTGCAGGTCAGTCATGTGGTGCAGCACTGCACGCAGCCCTTGAGCTGGCAAGGGAGCTGGAGGAGGGAGTTATAGTGGTGGTCTTCCCCGACGGGGGAGAAAAGTATCTTACCACCGCACCTTACAGGGACCTTTAATCCCTGCCGGAGGCTATTTCTGTAAGGGTGCGTGAGAGTCTTATTGCAGACTCTGGCCTTCTCACCTTCCCAAACAGTATTTCCTTTGGGCTCAGTGTCTCTCCGTAGTAGGCTCTGATTCCCTCGCTATTGAAGCTGAGCACAGCACCCTGCAGTGAAACACCCGCAAATACTCCCCTCGCCCTTGAGTAGGAGTATATGTCTGCCTTGAGAGCAATGTCCGTTCCCGCTGAGGCTCCTCTGCCCACTGGTCCAGCTGCCACAGAAACGTCTGCACCCAGCTTAACTTTGTTTCTTAAAAGGCTTTTCATCCCTCTGTCTGTGCCTATTACAAGCAGCAGGTCAACAGATTCAACTCCTAACTGAAAGCCTATGGATGCCTGAGCAAGTGTATAGAAGGCAGGTGCACTCCATTCTCCGGTCTTCGGGTCTTTATAACTTACCACGCAATTTCCTGCACCAGCCCCAACTATAAAAGCACCTCTTAACATACTGGGGCAGATAACCACCCCTCTTGCCCTCCTGAGAAGGTCAGAAGGTATATCTTCCTTGCTTTTTCCAAGTTCTTTGAGCATGGCCACGGAGTCTTCTAAAAGTTTATCCATGTCCTCCTTTGTGGTCCCGAAGGACAGGGTGATAATAAGTAAGAATAAAAGCAGGCTTTTCATACCAATGCCTCCATTACTATGATAAAACAATCCTGCATTAAAATATTTCTATGAAATTTCCCTTCTCCTGGCTTTCAGAATTTATAGATACGGAAGGTCTTGACCCACAGAGAGTTGCGGAAGAGCTCACTCTCAAGAGCGTTGAAGCTTCTCTAAGCAGGTGGGATTTTGACCTTGATGGTGTGGTCTTTGCAAAGGTGGTGGGAAAGAGGCCCCATCCCACAAAAAATCTCAGCGTTTACAGGGTTAAGGCGGGTGAAGAGCTTTTTTTTCAGGTAGTGTCTGCAGACCATTCACTAATGGTGGGCGATGGTGTGCTTCTTGCACTTCCCAACGCAAAGGTTGGAAGCATGTGCATAACAGAAAGGGACTTTGAGGGTATTATCTCACAGGGTATGCTTTTATCCGCAGAAGAGCTTGGGCTTGAGGATAGTTCCAGAGGTGTGCTGGTGCTTGATGAAGACATAAAGCCAGGCACTTCAGCTTATGACCTTCTTGGCCTTGGGGAATACATCCTTGAGATAGAACCAACTCCCAACAGGGGAGACCTGCTCTCTGTAAAGGGTCTTGCCAGAGAAATATCCGCCATAATGGGTGTTAAAAAGAAGAAAAGAGAATACCCAGAATTTGAGGATTCTGGAAACCTTGACATAAGGCTTGAATCTCCGGACTGCAGAAGATACAGGGGTGCAGTCATAGAGGGTCTGAGAGTAAAACCCTCACCCCTCTGGCTCAGAAGGAGGCTCTGGCAGTGCGGTATAAAGACCATAAACAATGTGGTGGACATCACCAACTATGTAATGCTTCTGGAAGGTCAGCCCCTGCATGCCTTTGACCTGAAAAGAGTGAACTTCCCAGTAGTTGTCAGGGATGCGGTGGAGGGAGAGAGTATAACTACCCTCATGGGAAGCGAGAGGGAGCTGAGCCCTGTAAACCTTCTCATAGCGGACACAGATGGGCCCCTTGCCCTTGCGGGCGTGGTGGGAGGGCTGGAAAGTGGCGTGAAGGAGGACACAGAAAGCATACTCCTTGAGTCCGCCTACTTTGACCCATACAGAATAAGAAAGTCCGCAAAGTCTCTGAACCTTCAGACGGATAGCTCCTACAGGTTTGAAAGAAACGTGGACATAGAAGGAGTAAAGACCGCCCAGAACCTTGCCATAAAGCTGGTTCTTGAGCTGGCAGGTGAAAGGCTTACAGCCCTGAAGGATGTCTATCCAGAGCCCTACCAACCCAAAAGGGTCTTTCTGAGTCTTGAAAAGTTCAGAAGATACTCAGGAAGAGACTTTGACAGAAATTTTGTCTCAGAGGCTCTCACAGCCCTTGAAATACCCCATCAGGTAATGAGGTGTGGTGTGGAGGTTCATATTCCGCCTCACAGGAGCTTTGACATGCAGGGTGATGTGGATGTGATAGAGGAGCTTCTCAGGATAGGGGGCTACTCGGAAGTGGGGTCTCCCATCCTCAGGGAGCCCTCAAGACCTTCACAGGTGGAAAGTCTGGAGGAAAGGCTGAGGAGCCTTATGGTGAGCAGAGGCTTTACCGAGGTGATAACCTTCTCCTTTGAGGACTCTGAACTTTACGAACTTCTATCACTTCCACTGCCAAAGGTGGAGCTTGTCAACCCCCTAAACAAAACCCAGAGGTATATGAGAACCTCCCTTCTACCATCCCTTCTGAGAGTGTGTATTAATAATACAAGAAATTACAACTACAGCATGGCTATCTTTGAACTCGGAAAGGTTTTTCTTGAGGAGGAAGAGCCGAGGCTCGGATTTCTCATGACTGGCTACAGGAGGCTTTTTCCAGAGGAAGAATACAGCCCTTATGATGGACTGAGCCTTGTTCAGGACGTTCTCAGGAACTACTCAGAAAACTTCACCTCTGAGGCTTCTGCTCTACCTTTCCTTCACCCCGGCATTCAGAGGGTTTTCTATGCAGGCGGAAGGGAGGTTGGATACTTTGGTCTTCTTAGCCCTGCTCTTCAGGACAGGCTGGGTATAAGACACAGGGTTATGGTGGGTGAGATAAGGCTAAGTCTTCTTAAAGAGAGAATAAGAACCTATAAACCCTTTGCCCAGTATCCACCCGTGCTGAGGGACCTCACCCTACTTATGGACAAAGGGGTGAGTCTGGATAAATTAATATTCCATATCAGGGAAAAAGAGCTGGTGGAAGACATGAAGGTTTTTAGCCTTTATACAGACCCGAAGTTTGGGGAAGGCAAGAAGAGCGTTAGCTTCAGGCTGGTGTTTAGAAGCAGAGAAGGCACCCTTTCAGACCAGCAGGTTAACAGGCTCGTAGAAGAAATAGTAGCTGAGCTGGAAGAGAAGTTTGGGGCAAAGCTGAGATAGAGCCTGCCCTGTGCGTGGTGAAGGAGTTTATATTGGGGTCCACATGGTGAGGCAATAGGGAGCCCGGTCTCCGGAGGGGCCAGAAAGGCTTTCCGGGAGGGCACCCACCTGTTATTGTTGGGGCCCACCGAAGGCTCCTTCCTCCACGGCATGGGCGGGTATTTCTTGCCTTCCCCTCCTGCAAAGGAGGCGGAAGATGAAGGTAGCTGACAAAAGGAATATAAGAAAGAAGTTCATACATAAGAGGGAAGCACTCACAGAGGAAGAGAGGAGAAGGCTATCAGAAGGTGTAGTCAGAAACCTGCTGAGCCTTGAGCAGTTGAGGGAGGCAAAGACAGTTCTTATGTTCTGCCCTCACAGGGGGGAGCCTGACATAACACTTCTCTTCTCCTGGGTGATAAGAGAAGGAAAATCCCTTCTTCTTCCAAAGGTAGAAGGGGATGGACTAAAGCTCATAAGAGTTGAGGAAGGTGTGGACCTGAGCCCGGGTGCCTTCTGCATACCTGAGCCCTCTGGGGGTGAGGAGGTAAACCCTGAAGAGGTGGATGTTTCTCTGGTGCCTGGTGTGGCCTTTGACAGGGAGGGATACCGCATAGGTTATGGGAAGGGATACTATGACAGGCTCTTAGAGAGGCTTGGGGGGCTAAAGGTGGGAGTGTGCTATCAATTTCAGCTTCTGGAGGAGGTGCCAAGGGATGACTGGGACATGCCTGTTGACCTTGTGGTCACGGAGGAAAAAATCTATCAAGGAGGTAAGGAAATATGAGCGTGGAAGTGCTTCTTATTGTGAGTTTTTTGGCGCTGGTCATCGGGGGGCTTGTGGGTTTTATACTTTCAAAGAGGAGTGGAAGGGCACCCACTCAGATAGAGGCAGCCACGGATGTGGAAGAAAAAAAGAGAGAAGCAGAGCAGGTAATCTCCAGAGCCAGAGAAGAGGCTCAGGAAATACTTAAGAAGGCTCAGGAAGAGGTGAGAGAACTGAGGCTCAGCTCGGAAAGAGAGGCGGAGAAGATAGTCAGGCTTGCCCAGGAAGAGGCGGACAGGCTCAGAGCTACCCTTAAGGAAGAAACGGAAAAGATAAGAAAGGAGCTTGAGAAGAAGAGCAGGGAAATGGAGGAATACCTTGCAGAGAGGAAGCAGGAGATTCAGAAGCTGGAGCAGTCTCTCCAGCACCGTGAGGCAAACCTGGAAAGAAGGGTTCAGGCACTTGAAAGGCGCGAGGAGGAGCTTTACAGGAGGGAAAAAGAAATAAGGGAGATGGAAAGGCACATAGACCAGGCTCAGAGAGAAGTGCAGGCGAGACTCAAAGAGCTTGAAGAAAGAGAAAGAGAGGTAGAATCCCTCAGGCACAGAGAAATTCTTGAACTTCAGAGGATAGCCAGCATGACCCTTGAGGAGGCCAGAACAGAGCTCTTAAAGAGAGTAGAGGAGGAGGCAAGGGTGGAAGCCATAAGGGTTATGAAGCGTATAGAAGAAGAGGCAAGGGAAAGGGCAGAGTTTGAGGCAAAAAAGGTTATAACCACCGCAGTTCAGAGGCTCTCCTCTGAGATTGCCATAAACTACACCACGACCACCGTGGAACTTCCCAGCAACGAGTTCAAGGGAAGGATAATTGGGAGAGAAGGGAGAAACATAAGAACCTTTGAACTTCTCACTGGTGTTGACCTTATCATTGATGACACACCAGACATAGTCACTATTTCCTCCTTCGACCCAATGAGAAGAGAGCTTGCAAAGGATGCCCTTGAAAGGCTTATACAGGACGGAAGGATTCATCCTGCAAGGATAGAAGAGGTGGTTGCCGAGGTCAAAAAGGAAATGGACGAAAAGGTCAGAAAGATGGGAGAAGAGACCTGCATGGAACTGGGTCTTTATGATGTAAACCCGGGACTTTACTACTACATAGGCAAGCTCTACTACAGAACAAGCTACTCTCAGAACGTGCTTTTACACTCTAAAGAGGTTGCCTACATAGCGGGCATGATGGCAGAGGAGCTTGGGCTTGATGCCAAAATGGCAAGAAGGGCAGGACTTTTGCACGATGTGGGCAAGTCCATATCCCACGAACTTGGAGGCTCGCACACGGACATAGGCATTGAGCTCTGCAAACGCTACGGAGAGCCAGACCCGGTTCTCAACGCCATAAAGGCTCACCACAACGAGGAACCCGTCCGATACCCTGAGGTTGCCCTCGTGTGCGCCGCAGATGCCCTTTCTGCCGCAAGACCTGGAGCAAGAAGAGAAAGCCTTGAAGCCTACCTCAAGAGACTTGAGAAACTGGAAGAAATAGTCAGGTCCTTCAAGGGTGTGCAGAACGCCTATGCAGTGCAGGCAGGAAGGGAAGTAAGGGTTATAGTAAGTCCAGAGGAGATAAGCGACGAGGAAGCCTATATGCTCTCCAAGAACATAGCCAGAAAGATAGAGGAGGAGATGCAGTTTCCCGGTCAGATAAAGGTGGTGGTCATAAGAGAAACAAGGCACGTGGAATACGCCAAGTAATCTGCCCGCTTCGGCGGGCTTATAATTAATAGCATGTGGTTTTTGGCCTTTCTGGTAATCCTGTTTTCTCTGGTAAGTGCGAAGGAAGTCCCCTTCACCCTTGAAGACAGGGAGAGAATAATAAGGCTAGAAGAAGGCCAGAAGGCTCTTATGCAAAAGATAGAAGACACAAACAAGCGTATAGACGATGTGAGGGAAGAAATCAGAGACCTGAAGAACTTTATGCTCTGGGGTTTTGGGGTGCTGTTTGCTGGTATGATGACGCTGATAGGCTTTGTTATATGGGACAGAAGGACTGCACTTTCACCCGCCATAAGAAGAACAGAGGATCTGAAAGAAGCAGGACTGCTCTGAGCCATGCAGGAAGACCTCACCCCTATGCTCTCTCAATATCATCACTTTAAAAGGCAGTATACGGACTGTCTGCTCTTTTTCAGACTGGGGGACTTTTACGAGCTTTTCTACGAGGATGCGGAGTTGGGCTCAAGGGAGCTGGGGCTTGTGCTTACCTCAAGACCTGCAGGCAAGGGGAAAGAGAGGATACCCATGTGTGGTGTGCCTTACCACTCTGCCAGCTCTTATATTTCAAGGCTCGTCTCTAAAGGCTACAGGATAGCCATATGCGAGCAGGTGGAGGATTCAGCTCAGGCTAAGGGGCTTGTAAGGAGGGATGTGGTAAGGGTTATAACCCCAGGCACATATTTTGAAAAGGAATCCTGTGGGCTTGCCGGCCTGTTGAGGCGTGGAAGTCTTTATATGTGTGCCTATCTCAATCCTGCCACCGGGGAGTTTGTAGGAGGTAGCTTTGAGCAGGGGGGGAGCAAGGGAGTTTATTCTCAAGTTCTCCCCCAGAGAGCTCTTGATTCCAGAAAGTCTGAATTTTGAAATCAGGGAGCTGGAGCTTTTCAGAAGCGCTGTGGCAGAAGAATACTTTTATGAAGGTCTAAAGATGCTCCTTGAAGATATGAACATATTCAGCGCAAAAGGCCTTGGCTTTGAAAGAGAGGAAGAGCTGTTGCCCTTTGGTGGACTCTATCTATACCTCAAACAGACCCAGAAATCTTTCTTTCCCTTTGTGGGAAGACCAAAGCCTTATACGGACGAGGGTTATGTAAGGATAGACTATAGAACTTGCAGAGGTCTGGAGCTTCTAGAGTCTTACGAGGGCTCAGAAAAGTATTCTCTCTTTGGGGTTTTGAACAAAACCCTTACTGGTATGGGAAGAAGAAGGCTGAGGTTTCATATAATGCACCCCTTCAGGGAAATAAGTTCAATTGAGAGGGTTCAGGATGCTGTAGAAGAGCTAACAAGAAACAGAAGGCTTTTAGAGCAGTTGAGGGAGAGCCTCAAAAACATGCCAGACCTTGAAAGGCTCATAAGCAGGATTAGCGGGGGGCTTTCAACACCGAGGGACATAGTGCAGATAAAGAGGGCGCTGGAGTCTACAGAAAGGATTAAAAGAAGTCTTGAAGATGTGACTGTAGAGGTTCTGAGGGAGGTCTATGATGGTCTTCTGGAGCTTTCTGACCTGAGAGAAGACATAGAGAGAACTCTAGTGGATGACCCCCCTCTGCATGTGAGAGAGGGAGGTCTTATAAGAGAAGGCGTGGACCCACAGCTGGACCAGCTCCGCTATTATAGGGACAACGCCCAGAAACTCATAGATGGGTATGAGGCAAAGCTAAGAAAGGAAACAGGCATTCAGAGCCTCAAAATTGGCTTTAACCGGGTAATGGGCTATTATGTGGAGGTGACAAAGCCCAATCTCAGGTATGTGCCTCCTTACTTCCGCAGGCGTCAGACCCTCTCAAACGCAGAAAGGTTTACCACCGATTACCTTCAAGAGCTTGAGGAAAAAATACTCTCTGCCCAGAGCAAGATAAACAGCCTTGAGTATGAGCTTTTTATGTCTCTGAGAGAAAGAATTCTTAGAAGGCTGGAAGAGCTTGCCCATAACGCAAGACTTACAGGCTGGCTTGACTATCTTCAGTCTCTTGCCGCCGTGGCTATAGAGAAGGGATGGGTAAGACCGCAGATAGTGGAGGAAAAGGTCCTACACATAGAGGAGGGAAGACATCCCGTAATTGAGGAGTTTGTAAAGACATACTCCCCCAATTCCACCCATATGGACGAGGAGAACTTTCTTTTCATCATAACCGGTCCCAACATGGCGGGAAAGTCCAGCTACATAAGGCAGACCGCACTGCTCACCCTCATGGCACACATGGGCTCTTTCCTTCCCTGTAAGTCTGCAAAAATCGGAATTGTGTCCTCAATCCATGCCCGCATAGGCTCTGGAGATATCCTTGCCCTTGGAGTATCCACCTTTATGAATGAAATGCTGGAAGTATCCAGTATACTCAACAACGCAGATAGCAGGAGCCTCATAGTGCTTGACGAGGTGGGAAGGGGAACATCCACCTATGATGGCATTGCCATAAGCAGAGCTATAGTGGAATACATACTGGAGCATATAAGGGCACGGACCCTGGTGGCAACACACTTTTTAGAGCTTACGGAGATAAACAGAAAAGGTATCAGAAACTACCACATGGCGGTAAGCAAAGATGGTGAAGACATAAACTTTCTTTATGTCCTTAGACCAGGGAGGGCTGAAGGGAGCTTCGGCATAAGGGTTGCAAAAAAGGCAGGACTGCCAGAAGAGGTTGTAAAAAGAGCCAAGGAGGTTCTTGCAGAGCTTACCACTTCAAAGACCCTTCCAGTTCTGGAGAAGGTCTATCAGGAAAGCCTAAGGGAGGAGGAAAGGGCACTACTTGAAGAATTACTCCAGCTTGACCTTGTCCATCTAACACCCCTTCAGGCACTTATGAAACTGGCAGAGTTGAAGGAAAAGCTTCTGTGCCTGAGAAAATCCAGGTCCTGAGGTAAAATATTAGACTTAATGAAAAAGGTCCTCATTCTTGGCAGTGGTCCAAACAGAATAGGTCAGGGAATAGAGTTTGACTATGCCTGCGTGCATGCAGTCTTTGCCCTCAGAGAGCAGGGTATAAAAACCATCATGCTCAATTGCAACCCCGAGACAGTATCTACGGACTATGATACTGCAGATGCCCTCTACTTTGAGCCCGTTGTTCTTGAGAATGTGCTTGAGGTAATAAGAAGGGAAAAGCCCGATGGGGTGTTTTTGCAGTTTGGGGGTCAGACTCCCCTCAAACTTTCTCTGCCCCTGAAAAACCTTGGCATTAACATACTTGGCACACCACCAGAAAGCATAGACATGGCTGAAGACAGGGAGCTTTTCAGAAGGCTCATAGAAAGCCTGGGAATAAAACAGCCTCCCAGCGGAACAGCAAGGACAAATCAAGAGGCTCTGAGGATTGCAGAGGAACTCACCTTCCCCGTTCTTGTGAGGCCTTCCTATGTGCTGGGTGGAAGAGCCATGAGGATAGTTTACGACAGGGATGAGCTTCTGCAGTATCTTGAAGAGGCGGTGAGCGTCAGCTTTGAAAGACCCATACTCATAGACAAGTATCTTTCCGACAGCGTGGAGGTGGACGTGGACGCCATAGGGGATGGTGAGGATTACCTCATAGGTGCTGTAATGGAACACATAGAAGAGGCTGGCGTCCACTCAGGAGACAGCGCCGCAAGCATCCCACCCTACACCCTCTCTGAGGAGGTGGTGGAGGAGATAAAAAGACAGTCAAAACTTATATCCAGAGCCCTCCGTGTGAAGGGTCTTGTAAACCTTCAGTTTGCAGTCAAGGAGGGGGAAGTCTACGTGCTTGAGGTAAACCCCAGGGCTTCAAGGACGGTGCCCTTTGTGAGCAAGACCATAGGCTATCCTCTGGCGAAGCTCTCTGCCCTTGTAGGAGTTGGTAAGAAACTGAGAGAGCTTGTGCCTGAGGTTTTTGAAAGGCTCCAGAAGGGTAATGCGCACTTTGCCAGCGACTTCATGCCCTCAGGTAAGAGGATACACTCTATCAAAGAGGTGGTTTTCCCGTGGAACAGGTTTCCTGAGGAAGACCCTGTGCTTGGACCTGAGATGAAGAGCACGGGAGAGGTTATGGGCATAGCGGAGGATTTTGGACTGGCTTACTACAAGGCACAGCTATCAGCCGGTAGCAGGCTTCCACTTGAAGGCAGGGTCTTTCTAAGCGTGGCAGACAGAGATAAGCCAAAAGTGGTTGACCTTTCAAGGGGATTTCTTGAGCTGGGCTTTGAAGTTTACGCCACGGGAGGGACCTACAGGTTCCTGAGAGAAAGGGGACTGGATGTAAAGCATGTTCTGAAGGTTTCTGAGGGAAGGCCAAACGTGGTGGACATGATAAAAAACCAGGAGATAAACCTTATAATAAACACGCCAACTGGCAGGAAGGAAAGGAGCGATGCCTACCATATAAGAAGGTCTGCAGTGCAGTATAATATACCCTACACAACTACAGTGAGGGGGGGCTACGCCATGCTTGAGGCTATAAAGAGCTACATAAAACATGGAGGAAGGCTAAAGGTCTACGCCCTTCAGGACCTATGAAGATAGTCCTTACCGGAGAGCCCGGCGTGGGCAAAACTACTCTCATAAAGAAACTTCTCAAGCATCTGGGGGATAGAGCTGTGGGCTTCTGGACGGAGGAGGTGAGAGACCCGCAGACCAGAAAACGCACCGGCTTCAAAATAGTCACCACGGAGGGCAAAAGTCTGCTCTTTGCAAGCAAAACTTTTACCTCAAAGCACCTGGTTGGCTCTTATGGAGTAAACGTGCAGAGGTTTGAAAGCCTTGCAATCCCGGTGCTTCAGAAAGCCCTGAGTGAAGACAGGATAGTGGTCATAGACGAAGTGGGCAAGATGGAGCTTTTCTCAAAGACTTTTGTGGGGCTTGTGAGGAAGCTCATCCACGACCCCAGAAAGAGCATGGTGATAACCATACCCACAAGGGATGTTCATCCCCTTGTTGCAGAGATAAGAAGGTTAAAGGGCGCAGTCCTTATGGAGGTAACGAAAGAAAACAGAGATGCACTTGTGGAGAACATCCTGAACCTTCTTGACATAAACTGAATTTTTGGGGTATAGTTTTACCTGCCCCTCTGGGGCAAAGGAGGGTTGTTATGAGGAAAATATTAATTTTTGCTTCTATTCTTTCAGTCCTTAGCCTTTCCGTGCCCACAGACCTTTCCTTTGCAGGCACGCAGCCAAAGAAGCAGACTGTGCAGGGAAAGGCTAAGAAGGAAGGGAAAAGCATAAAGGCAAAGAAGAAGGGTAAAAGGACCACAGCCAGCTACAAGCGCCCAAGGTATGCCAGCAATGTTAACCAGCCTCAGGAGGGGGATATGCTCAAGCTGGAGGGTATGGTAAAAGACCTGAATGAACAGTGAAGAGATAAGGCTCATAGAAGAGCTCAAGATAAAACAGGGTGATACTTGGCGAGTGCTCAAGATAATGAGCGAGTTTGTCCAAGGTTTTGATGGGCTGTCTTCTGTGGGACCAGCCATAACCTTCTTTGGAAGCTCAAGGCTCCCTGAAACAGACCCCTACTATAAGAAGGCTTACAGGACTGCCTTCATGCTTGGAAGTCTTGGCTTTCACATAGTTACCGGTGGCGGTCCAGGCATAATGGAGGCCGCCAACAGAGGTGGGAAAGATGCAGGAACGCTTTCTGTTGGTCTGAATATCCAGATACCCACAGAGCAGGTGCCCAACCCCTATCAGAACCTTTCCCTGAACTTTGATTACTTCTTTGTCCGGAAGGTGATGCTTCTCAGATACTCCACCGCCTATCTCATATTCCCTGGAGGCTTTGGCACCCTGGATGAGCTTTTCGAAGCCCTGACGCTCATACAGACAGGCAAAAGCCCGAGATTCCCCATAATCCTCTTTGGCTCTGAATACTGGAAGCCCCTTCTGGACTTTATGAAAAACACAATGGTTTCTTATGGCACCATTGACCAGGGAGACATAGGCCTCATATCTCTGTGCGACAGCCCGGAGGAGGCTGTTGAGCTTATAATTGATGAGATGCTGACCCTTTACAGAAGGCTTGAAAGGGAGGAGCCCTTCAACCCAGTGTTTGAAAGGTTAAGAACCATACTGGCGGGGGCGGGTGTCCTACCATGAGGCTTCTTCACATTGCAGACCTTCATGCAGGTAAAAAGCTTTACGACAGGATAGGCAGGAACGAAGACCTCCTCTATGCCCTTGAGCAGGTGAAGCACATATGCAGAGATAACAGAGTAGATATACTCCTGATAGCCGGGGACATATTTGATAAGAGGAACCCCGACTTTGAATCTCAGGAATTAATCATGGACTTTCTCACTGAGATAAACACCCTTGGAACACATATACTTCTCATAGCAGGGAACCATGACAGCTATGATTTTATGAGGATATACAGGAATCTGAGAAGGCTTGCAAACATTCATGTTTTTGACAGACCTTCAAAAAAGCCTGAAGAAGCCATATTCCATTACCATGAGCTAAAAGTTGCCTGCCTTCCATATCCGGATGAGCGTGTTATAACCCACCTTGATGAAGAAAAGAGGAGGAGCTACGCAGAAAAGGTGCAGCTATACATGAAAGCTCTTGCCAGGGAGCTGGAGGATGCACCATACAGGATACTCATGGCCCACCTGATGGTGGACAGGGCTCAGATAGCAGGTAGTGAACTCTACTCAAGCGTCAGCCCCTACTATGCGGTAAAAGCGGAATCCATCCCTGATACCTTTCAGTATGTGGCTCTGGGACATGTGCACAGAAACCAGAGGATAGAAGGAACAGCACCAAAGGTTTACTACTCTGGCAGTCTATACCAGATAGACTTTTCAGAGAAGGGGATGGATAAGTTTGTGAACCTGGTGGTGCTTGAGGATGGAATGGCAAGAGTGGAGCCTGTAAGGCTTGACCTAAAAAGACAGCTGGTGGAGATAAGGCTCAGGGAGGGAGAGAGCATAGAGGGCGTGCTCGAACCTATAGCTCTAAGGGATGTGCTGGTAAAGGTGCAGATGGAGGTCAGGATGGGGGACCCCTCCTTTCAGCTAAAGAAAGATTACATAAACAGAATCCTCGGGGATAAGCTCGCAAGGCTTGAGATGGAGCCAGTGGGCACCTCTGAAAGCAGGGAAAGTCTGGATGAAAAGCTTGACCTCATGAGCCTTTATGAGGAGTTCCACAGGGGCAAATACAGGGTAGAGCCAGCTGAGAGCTTGAAGTCTCTACTTCAAGACCTTATAGTCAGGGCCAGTCATGAGACCCATAAGGCTTGAAATTGAAAACTTTACCGTTTACAGAGGAAAGCACAGCCTGGACTTTTCACCCCTGAATTTCTTCGTTATAAAGGGAAGGACTGGGGCAGGAAAGACAAGCCTCATAGATGCCCTATGCTACGCCCTCTACGGAACTGTGCCCAGATATGGAGGTGAGAAAGCCCACAGGCATCTGATTTCAAGAGGTCAGAATTTTATGCGTGTGGCTCTGGAGTTTTCTGTGAGGGGCAGGAGATACAGGGTAGAAAGAGAATACGAAGCGGGGAAGAAAAGGGCTCAGTCGGACTTCAGGTTCTACGAGGAGGGAAAGCCAAAACCCTTCAAGGAAGAGGAGCTAAGGAGGCACATAAAGGATATCCTCAGACTTGACTACAATACCTTTACAAAGGTGATTCTCCTTCCACAGAACCAGTTTGACAGATTTCTAAAGCCTCAGGAGCAGAGGGAAAGAAGGGAGATACTCAACTCACTTTTAGGCTTTTCTGGGCTATTTTCCGCTTTAAAAGAGCTTGTGGGAGAGGAGTATAGAGGTCTTATGAGCAGGCTTCAGGCTCTGCAGCTGAGGCTTGAACAGCTTTCACACATAAGCCCTGAAGAAGTTGCCCGAAAGGAAGCGGAGGTCCGCAGGCTTGAGAAGGAGTATGAAAGGCTCCTTAGGGAAAAGTCTGAACTTGAAAAAACCCTTTCCCTCTGCAGAGAGAGGGACGGCCTGCTCAGGGAAAAGGAGGAGGTGCAGGAAAAGCTCGGCGAACTCATCTCTGAGGAAGAGACCATACAGGGAAAAAGGCAGACCCTTGAGCGTGCCCTTGAGATACTGCCCCACCTGCCAAAGATAGA
Organism: Aquificaceae bacterium; assembly: GCA_037481935.1. Taxonomy (NCBI): domain Bacteria; kingdom Pseudomonadati; phylum Aquificota; class Aquificia; order Aquificales; family Aquificaceae; species Aquificaceae bacterium. The sequence goes on from JBBFKQ010000006.1 coordinate 24,551, forward strand.
GCACTACGAAAGGCTTTTGAAGGAAGAAGAAAGGCTCTTGAGGGAAAAACAGGGCAGAGAACTTGACCTGAAGAAGTGCTCAGATGAAAGACAGATGGTGGAAGAGGAGTTCAGGAGGATACGTGAGGAGTTTGAAAGCCTTGAAGATTATAACAAAAAAAGGCTTGAACTTGGCAGTCTTCTTCAAATCCTTCAGCAATATGCAAGCCTCAGGAGGGAAAGAGACAGCTTGGAGGAAGAAATAGGCACAGTGGAGAGGGAGATGGCTAAGCGAAGTGAGAAGGAAAAGGAGCTAAGAGAGAGGTTTTCAAAGGGGCTTGACATTACAAGACAGGTCAGTGAAGCCATCAGAGCCCTTGAAGAAAAGGGCGTGGAGGATGGAATGATAAGAGTGGAGGAGCTCAGGGGGAAAATCAGGAAACTTGAGGAGATGAAAGAAGAGGAGGACAGGCTAAGAGAGGAAAAGGGCATCCTGCAGAAAGAGCTTGATAAAAAAAGGGAAGAACTCAGAGCAAAACTGGATGAGCAGAACAGTCTGACGGAAGAGATAGAGGAGTTTGAAAGGGAGCTGGAGGCCCTCAGGCTATCTCTGAGTGTGGAAGGAGAACTTCTTCAGGAGGAGGCAAGGCTGAGAGACCTGCATGCAAGGGCTGTAGAGCTCAGGGACTTCAGGAATAAGAAAAAGCTCTATCAGAGCAGGGTGCTGGAGCTGGAGGAGGGCCTGAGACTCTTAGAAAGTGAGAGGGAAAAGCTTCAGGAGAAGAGGCTTGATGTCTACGCACTTGAGATAAGGGCAGGTCTCAGAGAGGGAGATACATGTCCCGTATGTGGTGGAACCGTTGGACATCTTGTATCTGAGAAATCTGAGGAGGACCTGCAGGAGATTTTGCATAGACTGAAAGAGCTTGAGGAGGAAAGGGAGAGGCTAAAGAAAGAGCTTTCAGAAGCCCATGCCAACATATCCTTCCTTGAAAGGAAGGAGGAAGAGCTTTCAGGCCTCTTGGGTGGACTTTCCGAGGAAGAAATTGAAAAGAGGCTTTCTGAAGTGCAGAAGAGCCTGAAAGAAATGCAGGAAAAAAGGAAAACTGTCCAGAAAAAGGAGCAAGAGCTTAACATTCTCAGAAAAAGACACGGAGAGCTTTCAAAGCAAATTGACCTGCTCAGGTCTCAGGAGGCAGAGCTCAGGGAAAAGGTCTCTGCGAGTTTGACTCTTCTTAAAAGGCTTGAGGAGGAAGAGCAGTCCATACTTACCTCGCTGGGTGGAGATGTTGAGGCTGTGCTTGAGGAGGTTCAGAGAGTTGAAAAGGAGTATGCGGAGCTCAGGTCCCTTAGAGAGAAGGAAAGAAAGTTCATGCAGAAGCTGGAGGAGATACAGAAAGAACTATCAGAGGTGGAAAAAGGGCTTGCAGAACTCAATGAAAAGGTCAGAGGACTCCAGTCTCAGAAGGCTTCTGTAGAAGAAAAGCTCATAAAGATAGAGGAGGAGGTGGTAAAAATAACAGGGGAAAAACCCTCTGAGCTTTTAGCCCAGAGACTGAAGAGGAAGATGGAGGAGCTTGAAAAAAAGGTCAGGGAGGTGCAGAAGGAATACCAGAATACAGTATCATACCTGCAGAAAGTAAGAGCGGAAGAGGCAAGGCTTGTCTCAGACATACAGAACATGGAGAAGTTCATATCCTCACTTCAGAAGCAGAGGGCAAGCTTATCCGTTGAGCTCTACCAGCTTCAGGAGAGGTTCGGAAGCCTTGAAGAGGCAATAAAATGCGCCCTCAGTCAGGAGGAGATAAGGGCAATTCAGAAGCATATAGAGGACTACGAGAAGGAGAGACACAATCTCCAGAGCAGGCTTGAGAGCCTAGAAAAGAGACTTGAAGCCCTCAAACACCTTCCCGAAACCCACTATGTGGAAGAAAGGCTCAGAGAGCTGAGCTCAGAGCTATATCAGAACAGGGAAACATACGGAAGCCTTCAGGGTGAGATAGAGAAGCTCAAGAGGGAACTCCTTGAGAGGGAAGAGCTCGAAAAGGTCCTGACCGAGCTCCAGTGGCAGGTAAGCCTGTATGAGAGGCTAAAGAATGACCTTGCAGACAATCAGTTTCCTGAGTTTGTAAGCCAGCTCATGCTGAGAAGAATCACAGAAAGGGCAAGCTACTACCTTTTCAAGTTTACAGCCGGACAGTTTACCTTTGACCTGCTTGATGGAGACCTTCATGTTTACGACCACACCACCGACCATCATAGAATAGTGTCAAGCCTGAGTGGTGGTGAGACATTCCTTGCAAGCCTTTCCCTTGCCTTTGCGGTTGCGGACATACTTTCCCAGAATGCACCCCTTGAAAGTCTTTTCATCGACGAGGGCTTTGGCTCTCTTGACAGGGAAACGAGAGAGTCCCTATCGGAGTTTTTTGACCTCATAAGGCAGTCCACAGACAGGCTTGTAGGCATAATAACCCATGTGGAGGACATAGCGGAGAAGTTCTCGCAGCGTATTGAGGTGGAAAAAAGCGGTGGCTCTGCAAGGCTGAAGGTCATATATTAAAAAGCTATGAAGACCATAAGCAAAGAAGAGTTAAGAGAACTCTACGAAAAGGACTTCCCCCTGTGGGCTCAGATAAACCTTGAACTTCTGAAGGAAAAAGCCTTTGAGCTCGTGGACTGGGAGAACCTGCTGGAGGAGATAGAGGACATGGCTCAGAAGCACCTTGATAGTTGCATAAGTCAGCTGGCAAGAATTCTTGAGCATATGTATAAATGGGACCATTTTAGAGAGCTGGCAGGTGGACAGACTGCAGGAAAGGGATGGATAAAAAGCGTGGAAAATGCAAGAGATGAGATTGAAACCATTCTGGAAGAATACCCAAGCCTGAAGAAGAAAATACCTCAGGAGATAGAAAGGGCGTGGAGGCGTGCCAGAAAAAACCTGAGAGTGTGGCTCAGAAACAATGACTACGACCCTGAAAAATTCCGCATTCCAGAGAAGTGCCCCTATACCTACGATATGGCAATGAATAGAAACATAGGCGAGGTTATAAGCTCATGAAAACCCTGAGCAAAGAAGAGTTAAGAGAACTCTACGAAAAGGACTTCCCCCTGTGGGCGCAGATAAACTATGAACTTCTGAGAGAAAGGCTCTACGAGCTCGTGGACTGGGAGAACCTGCTGGAGGAGATAGAAGATATGGCACGCTCTGACCTGAAAACCTGTATAAGCCAGCTGGCAAGAATACTGGATCACATGTATAAGTGGGACCATTTCAGGAGCCTTATTGGTGGAGAGACTGGTGGTATAGGATGGCTCAAGAGTATAAGGTCAGCAAGAAGCAAAATACTTGACGCCTTTGACATGGCACCCAGTTTGAAGAAGAAACTACCGCTGGGGATTGAGCTGGCATGGGGCTCCGCAAGAAGGAAGATAGAAAACTGGCTCGAAGACAATGGCTATAACCCAGAGGACTTCCACATTCGCAAAGAGTGTCCCTACACCTATGAAGAAGCCATGACCAGAAACCTGAGAAAGGGGCAATGAAACTATTTTTAATATTTCTGGAGGTGTTTTTTATGGCTACAGCAGTTTTTGCCGGAGAACTCAAAACCTATAAACTACCTAACGGTGCAAAGCTAATCGTAAACCGCAGGGATGATACAGAAGCGGTAGCCCTCCATGTGTGGTTCAGGGTAGGCTCTGTATACGAGGACTATCAGCAAAAAGGCATGGCTCACTTTCTTGAGCATATGCTCTTTAACGGCTCAGAAAAGTATCCTTATGGTCAGATAGACTACATGGTGGAAAGTCTTGGTGGTAATCTGAACGCCGGCACATCAAAGGAATACACCTTCTACCATATAACCATAGCCAAGCCCTACTGGAGGCAGGCACTGGATGTGCTTTATCAGCTTACCCAGAAGCCCCTATTACTTGAGGACATGGTAGAAAAGGAAAAGCCTATAGTCATAGAAGAGCTCAGGCGCGGCAAAGACAACCCCACAACGGTCCTCTGGGAAGAATTTGAAAAGCTACTTTACAAGGTCTCACCCTATCGCCATCCCATAATAGGCTACGAAGAAACCATTCAGAAGTTTACAAGGGATATGCTCCTTGACTTTTACAGAAACTTCTACCAGCCAAGGAACATGTATGTGGTGGTGGTTGGGGATGTGGAGCCGGAGGAGGTCTATCAGGAGGTGCTCAAAACCTTCGGGAAGGAGGAGGGAAAGCCCGTGCCACGCGTTGAGCTAATCCCTGAGCCAGAACAGTTAGAAAGCAGAAGCAAAACCATAAAAGACAGAAGGGTTGAAAAAACCTACTGGCTCATAGGCTGGAGAGTGCCTGCCATAGGCACAAAGGAATACTATGCCCTTGTGGTGCTTGACCAGATACTGGGCAACGGCAGGACATCCTTACTTTACAGGGAGCTGAGAGAGAAGGGACTTGTATACAGCATATCCACCGGAGACTTTGGAAGACCAAGGGATAATATCTTCTTTGTATCTGCAACTCTTGACCAGAATAGGCTTGAGGAAGTCAAGTCAAAGGTGTTTGATTTGATGAACTCTTTGAAGGAAAGGTTAACAGAGGAAGAGCTCCAGAAGGCAAAAGAGAGGGTAATAAACTCTGAAGCCTTTGCCCTTGAAAGGGTTGAAAGAGACGCCTTCTACATAGGCTACTCCCTCACTGTGGTTGGTCTTCTTGACTACTACCTTTATTTTGAGAACAACATAAGAAGCGTGCGAAGAGAGGATGTGCTGAGGGTTCTGGAAAAGTATATCCTCAGCAAGCCCTATAGCGAAGTTATCATGGTGCCAGAAAGATGAGGTTTATAATACTCTTGCTTTTGCTTTTCAGCTTTTCCTCTGGAGGTGCAAAGGTGCAGGAATACACTCTTGAGAACGGAGTAAAACTCATAATTAAGGAGACAAAGGGTAGGGGTATAGTGTCTGGAGTTATCTTCATAAAGTCGGGAACTCACGGAGAGTATAAGAGGGGTCTTACAAATCTGACTGCCACCCTTCTTACAAAGGGCACAAAAAGCTATGACGCTTACCAAGTCGCCAGTGCCTTTGAAGACTATGGAGGGAGCATATATGCCTCCACGGGGGATGACTATGTGGAGATAGGCTTTTCCACAAAGGTGGATGGTCTGGAAAAGGGTCTGAAGGTTATAAAAAGCATGCTTCTTGAGCCCCTCTTTTCTCAGGAGGACCTTGAGAGAGAAAGGCAGAATGCCCTTCAGGCAATAAAGTCAAGAAGAGAAAGGGGGCATGAGCTTGCCATGGATGCCCTCAGAAGGCTAACCTACAGGGGCTCAAACTATCAGGTGGTTCCGCTTGGACTGGAAGAGGATATCAAAGCCATAAGCAGGGAGGATGTGATAAAAAGGTGGCATGAGGTTCTTAAGTCCAGAAATATGGTGGTAGCCCTTGTGGGAGATTTCAAAGGGGAGGAGGTCCTGCCTCTTCTGAAGGAGGTCTTTTCTGCAATTCCTGAGGGCGCTTACTGGATAAACCCTACAGATGTGCCTATGAAGGAAGACCTTCTTGAGAGGGTAAAAAGACCGGGCTCTCAGGCAACCGTTTTCTGTGCCTTTGATGCACCTGAGTTCAGGGGTGAAGAATACTTCGCCTTTAAGGTGCTGGACTCTGTTCTTGGAGATGGAATGACTTCAAAGCTCTTTAAAGAGCTCAGGGAGAAAAGGGGCTACGCCTATGCTGTTTACTCTACCTATCCCACTCGCCTTGCCTCCCCAAGGCTCATAGCCTACATAGGCACATCCCCGGAAAAAAGAGAGGACGCTCTGAGAGACATGGTGGAAGTGGTCAAAAAGGCGGACATTAAGCCCGAAGACGTGGAACTGGCAAAAAATAAGATAATCGGCGACTTTTTATTGGCTCATCAGACAAGGGCAAGGCAGGCCTGGTATCTGGGATTTTTTGAGGTGATGGGCTTTGGCTGGAAAGCGGATGAAGAGTATCCAGAAAGGATAAAGGCTGTTCGCTTTGAAGATGTGCAGAAGCTTAGGGAAAAATACCTTAAAATTCATCACTGCGTGGTGGTGGAACCCTGATGGCTGACCTTACAAAGGCCGGGCTTGACAGAGGTGACCTGCAGAAAGAGCTTGAACACACTCTCTTATCTGCAAAGATGCTCTACAGGACATATTCTGTAAGCATTGATGACCTTACAGAGGAAGAGATGAAAGCTGACTTTGAGGAGTATTCAGACCAGCTGAGCAGAGTTGTTATACCTCTTGTAAAAAGGGCAGAGGCCTCAAGAGACTCAAAGCTGGTGAGCATGGCCTATGAGCTGAGATACACTTATGAGAAGCTACTTGAGCTTATCCAGCAGAGGTTAAATACTTCTTGAGCTTTTCAATGGCACCAGCCTTTATCTGAGAGACCCTTGCCATAGATATTCCCAGCAACCCTGCCACCTCTTTCACTGGCAGTTCTTCATAGTAGAGAAGCTGGAGCACCAGTTTTTCTCTTTCATCAAGGCTTTCAACAGCCCTGAGCAACCTCTCCCTCATGTCTCTTTTTATAACAGCCTCCTCAGGCCCCTCCTCCTTGCTTTCAAAGAGCTCCTCATAGCTTCTGCCCTCCTGAAAGATCTCGTCAAGGCTCAGAAGGTATGAAAAGCTTATAGCCTGCAGGTCTTCCTTCAATTTTGCTGGACTTTCGCCAAGATACTGTGCCAGGTCCTCGTCGCTCACCTCACCGCCCTTTTCCATACTTAGCTTCTCCATTGCCTCTCTTATTGCCTTTTCCTTTGACCTGAGACTTCTGCTGACAAAGTCAAGACTCCTCAGATAATCATACATGGCCCCCTTTATGCGCAACTTCAGGTAGGCAGCCGGGTTTTTTGTCCTGTCCAGCTTTGGTAGAGCCTCCACGAGAGCCAGCACCCCATATCCTATAAGGTCTCTCACATCCACTGAGGCTGGCAGGTGTCTGTGAATTCGGTAGGCTATCTGCTGGATTAGGGGAAGGTAAGACAGCACCAAATCTTTTTCCTCTGAGGTCATGGGAATATTTTAGCGGTTATGAGCCTTATCAGGGTAGCGCAGAAGATTTAAGTATATATTTACTTAAAAACTCAGGAGGTATGACCATGCTTGAGCTTAAGGACCTGCCAAAAGTTGCCAATGAACTCTTCAACACCCTTCACGAGGAGGAGCTGGAGATAATAAGGGAGCTATATTCTGCCTGCGAGAAGGGTAAGAGGGATGAAGTGGACAGACTGATGGATATACTCCTATACGATGTGGAAGACCACTTTTCTACAGAGGAAGATTTGATGAAGGAGGCAGAGTTTTTTGCCTATCCAATGCACAAGGCAGAGCATGACAGCATGAGAAAAGACCTGAAAGCCCTCTACCTCAGCTGGAAATCTTCAGGAGACATGAGGGAGGTGAAAGACTTTATAGAAGAAAGGCTCATACCATGGCTCCTGCTCCACATATCCCGCTGGGATTCAGTGACCGCCGTGCACATAGGGGATTAAAAAGCTCAGCCACAGCACATTGCTGGCAAGGTGAAGAAGGAATGCAAAGCCCAGAGATCTTGTCTTCTGGTATACGTATCCATAAAAGAGTGAAGGGAAAAAGGTAAGCACTGACCAGATGTCTGTGTAGAGAATAATGTGTGGAAGGGCAAAAAGAACTGAAACTGCAAGGTTTGAAAACCTCTGCATAAGATAGGCTCTGAAGAAAAGCTCTTCTGCAAAAGCCTGAAGAGCAAGGCTGAAAAAACCCTGAGGGTAAAGAATATACAGAAATGGCAGTAAAAGAAGACTTGCATTCCACCTACTCCTCAGTCCAAACCTTTCAGAGGGCAGAAAGGCAAGGGGAAGGAGAAGAAGGGCGGTGCTCAGGTTTGGGAAACCGTATAACCTGTGAAGGGTCAGGTTTATAAGAAGAAGTCCATAAAGTAAAAGCTCAGTAGACCCTTTTATAGACAATCCTCCCCTCCTGCCTGTCGTAGATGGCAGAAAAGCTCACGCTGTAGCCACCGCTTTTGAGGTCCATAACTATGTGAAAAAACCTGCTTTTTGTATCTATGTAGTTTTTCATCCTGTAAAGCATGTCAAAGGTAAAGCCTTCCACGAGCACCAGGTCTTCTGGTCTTTTGAAGGACTCTTTAGCTCTTCTTTCCATTATCCTGCTTGCAAGGGTCTGGTCTATGCGAGGGTCAAGGGCAGTAAGGACCTGAAGGGGTGCGGTGTTTACGTTTACCCTTCCAGAAGAGAAGGTGGTGGTCAAGCTCCATAGCCCCGGGTAGAAGCTGTTTCCTACTGTCTTGCCCTGCAGGTCTTCTGGCTTGAAGCCCACATAAAGGAGCTCTTCCTTTGAACTCAGGGGTGCCCTCTTTATGGGATACTGGCTGTCAAAGCTACCATCCTTCTTACCAATCCATATAAGGAGCCTGTCCAAATACTGGGGGTCAATTCTGAGGGAGGAAAAGAGATGCCTGAAAAGCTCTGGGTTTTCGCCTGCGGTGTTGAGGTTTATGAACCTATCCTCGTCGTAGATGCTTATGGTCAGCTCTCCCTTCTCCGTTTTGAAGCTTATGGGGAAGGCCCATCTTTCCTGCAGATGGTCCACAGAAGGGTCATCAGACCTTATTATAGCGAGGGCAAGGGGCAGAGCAGATTTAAAGACATAAAGAGCCTGAGTGCGTGCATAGACCTGCTGGACTGCAATCTGAGTGCTCCTGACTGTGCTGTAGAGGTCAAGAACAAGGACGCTGGCGCTGATAAAAAGTATGAGGGCAAGAACAACTGTCATCTTATGGTCATATCAACCTCATAAATTCCCTGACCAGTGTTGTCCACAGACCTGAGCTTGAGTATTTCCACACCCGAATTTTCCAGAGAATACACAAGCCTTGGCAAGTTCTCACCTCTCAGGTTTCTCGCCTTTACTTCATAGCCCACATCCACCTGTTTGAAAGAAACAAAGTCTGCACCCACTTCTGATAGCTTCTGACGGACAAAGTTTTCGTCAATATTAGCCTTTTGACGGGTCTGGTAGTTTTTCAAAAGTAGCATAACCTCCTTATACCTCAAATACTCAGCATAGTAGCCGTCCCTTAGCCTGTAGTAGCGGTCAAGGAGAAGGGCAAGCAGGACAAGCGTCAGCAAGAAGAATATGAGGTTTAGCCTGCTCATACTCATGGCACTCTCAGCTCAAATTCTACCTTTCCAGTGGGTGTTTCCTTTATTGACTGCAGTTTAAGACCCTCAAGGGTATTCCTGTCTGCCTCACCTTTTATGGTGAGCCTTCCATCCGCATACTCAAAGCTGTATAGCTTCATGCCCGGTCTGAGACTCTCCTGAGCCCTTGAGAAGAGCTTTGTAAGCCTGTATTCTTCACCGGTAGATACCTTTGCCCGGACCTGCTCCTGAAGGGAAACTATGGGCTCTCTTGGAAATAGCTTTTTGAACTCAGTCCTCTGAGCATCTCTCAGGGTCTCCACCGAGTAGACCCTGTGCATGGCAAACAGGCTAAGCATAAAAGCTATACCCATACCTGCGCCCACATAGGCCAGTCTTTTCATGCCCTGGGGTGTCAGCTCCCTCTGGACAAAGTCCGGGTATGAGTTTTTTAAAACTTCCCTTAGACATGCTCCGAGACAGACTGCATATTCTGGCTCACAATGCCTCAGTTCCAGAGCCTCAGGGAAAAGACCTCTCAGCCCCCTTAGCCTTGAGCCTCCACCCGTAAGAAGCACCCTTTTGCCTTCAAAGTTGTAGCCAGAGAGTTCAAGGATTTCCTTAACTGCTTCTTCCACCTCTCTGAGGGTAATGCCTTCAAGCCTTTTGAGCCTTTCCCCTTCTTCATGGGATATACCTCTGACCTCTGAGAGCTTACGGCTTATGTAGTCTCCACCCCTCATCACAACCCTGAAGGACTGAAGCACACTATCCCTAAGTTCTACAAAGACCGTCTTCCTCCTGCCCCAGTCTATGACAAAAATCTCGTCGCCGTAGAGACTTCCAAGTCTTGCAAGGGCAAAGGGTTCAAGCTCAATGGCTTCACAGTCCTCACAGCTTCTGCAGAGAGCAAGATAAGCCCTGCCCTCGGAGAGTCTTATATCGTGTCTGCTTTCCGGAAACTTTTCCCTTGCGTAATTCTTAAGTTCAGAGAGCTTTGTCTTTTTATCTTCCTGAGTATAACTTTCAACCTTTATGAAAACCCTGTCAGATGGCACACAACAAAGAACTCTTCCAGACTTTTGAGAGGTCCTCCACTCTTTTGAAAGCGAGCTATATTCAATGCTTAAACTCTTCTCTCCATCCTTTGCGGTTACAACTTTTTTAAGCATCACTTCAACCCTACATCAATCCTCTGCCCTTACAGCCCTGAGCACCTCTTCAGGTGTGGTTATGCCTGCAAGCACCTTCCTTATGCCATCCTCCAGCATACTTTTAAAACCACCCGCTCTTGCAGAGTTTCTGAGCTCCACCGCATCCTGCATTTTTAGTATAACCCTCTTTATCTCCTCGTCCACCTCCAGCACCTCGTATATGCCCGTCCTTCCCCTGTAGCCCGTTCCCATACAGTGCTCGCAGCCCCTACCCCTGTAAAAGGTGAATTCCCCAGAAAGACCCAGCTCCAGAAGTTCTTCCTCAGTGGGTCTGTATTCCTCTCTGCAGTGTGGACATATCTTTCTTACAAGCCTCTGAGCCACAACCCCCTCAAGGGCTGAAGCTATGAGAAAGGGCTCTATGCCAAGGTCAAAGAGCCTTGTTATGGCGGAGGGTGCATCGTTTGTATGGAGGGTGGAAAGCACCAGGTGCCCCGTTAGGGCGGACTGCACCGCTATTTCTGCGGTCTCTGCGTCCCTTATCTCCCCCACCATGATAACATCCGGGTCCTGACGCAGGATGGCTCTTAGCCCCACCGCAAAGGTAAGACCCACTTTTGGGTTTACCTGTATCTGGCTCACCCCTTCTATCTGATACTCGGGCGGGTCTTCTATGGTGATGATGTTTCTGGTGGGGCTTTTAATCTCCAGTATCATGGCATAGAGGGTGGTGCTTTTGCCCGCACCTGTTGGACCTGTGGCAAGCACTATGCCGTAGGGCTTCTGAGAGAGCCTTCTGAGCCTTATGAGGTCTTCCTCCCAGAGCCCCAGGTCCTCAAGCCTGAGAAGCCTTCCACCCTTTTCCAGAAGCCTGAGAACCACCCTCTCCCCAAAGACGGTGGGGACAACCGATACCCTTATGTCAAGGTGTCTCCTGCCAACTCTTACTGCAATCTTTCCATCCTGAGGCACCCTTCTCTCTGCCACATTCAGGTTTGCCAGCACCTTTATGCGGGAGACCACCTGCTCGTGCAGGGAAAGGGGTATGCGCGTGTATTCATGCAGCACACCATCAAGCCTTATCCGGACCACAGACTGCCCTTCGTAGGGTTCTATATGAACGTCTGACGCAGAGACATTCACTGCTCTGATGAGCGTCTGGTTTACAAAGCTCACTGCAGGGCTTGTCTCCTCTTCGTAGAGGATATCTCTGACCTCCTGCTCCTGCCCCTCTTCGGTCTCTATACGCACCTCTTCCTGAGCCAGCACCTCCTGAAGCCTCTGGGAAAACTCCTCCTCAGACACAAAAAGGGGCACCACCTCCTTTCCAAGAGAAAAACGAAGCTCCTCAAAGAGGAGAGGGTCTGCTCCCCTCGGTGCAAGAACTTTCACAAGGGAGTCATTTTCCTCAACTGGAATGAGCCTGTAGCTTTTTACTATGTCAACCATCTCTGTTAAAATTTTAAACCACCATGTGGCTTTTGATTTTCTTTTTATTGAGCTTTGCTCTGGGAGGGGAGCTAAAGGTTCTCTATCACGATGGCAGGGTGGGCGTGGTTTCAGAGCAGGCTCTGAAAAGTCTCAAGTCTCAGCTTGTATACACAGAAAAGCCCAAGAGGCTATGGCTAAAGGATGAAATACTCAGGAGTTCCTCCATTGGCATATGGGTCAGGGGCTCAAAAAGCTACAGCCTTCCAGTGAGGGCAGGACAGACCATAGGCTTTTCCACCATAAACGCATCGGTGAGCTTTTCAGGTCCCTGCTCCCAGTCTGGCAATATCCTCAGCTGTTTTTCTGACGGAAGCCTTAACATAAGCGCCAGCTCCTCCGATGGCAGGCTTTTGCTCTGGAGTGAGACCCATCCTTTAAGCCTTCTGCCAGACTCTTACTGGCTTGGCACATCTGCGAGGCTCTCTGGCAGGACGGGGAGGGGTGTGCTGGCGGTAGTAGTGGACACGGGTATAGACCTGTGCCATCCCGAGTTTGAAGACAGGATAGTGCTTTTTTATGATGCAACCTCTGGGCTGGAGCTGGACCAGAACGCCATAAGACAGAGGCGTCAGTCTGGAGACTGCGACTACGACTTTGGGGGGCACGGCACTGCGGTTGCTGGAGTGCTGGCGGGCAAAAACGGCATTGCACCCGGGGCCAGCATAGTGGCGGTAAAAGTTGTTAGTTCTATAGGCGCCATTGACGACGCCACCGTAATGAGGGCACTTGAATACATAAAAAGCAAAAGACAACAGCTTGGTATGCCCATGGTGGTGAACATATCCCTTGGCAATACCCTTGGACCTGCCGACGGCACCTCACTCCTTGACCTTTTCATAGACCAGAACTCTGGTCCTGGAACCATCGTAGTAGCTGCCGCAGGAAACGAGGGACACCTGCCCTTAAGGGCGGTCATTCAGGAGGCTACTTTTGTGAGCGTTCCCGTCAGCCTTAGCCCTGGCATACCCTTTGAGGTCTGGTATGGAGGAAGTTCTTCTTATCGGGTGGAGCTCTGCGACAGCTCTGGAAGGTGTGCAGTCTCTCAGAGGGGCAGTCCTCCGACCCTTAACCTGTCCTGCGTCAACTCCATAACCCACCAGAGTTATCCTCTCAATGGAAAGGTCTATGTGGAGTTTGACCACAACTGCTCTGGAAGCTATACTCTCAAGCTCACACTCACCTCAGGTGGTCCCTCAAGAGTGGACCTCTTTGGAGGTTTTGAGGGCAACTCCTTTGGAGCCTACACGGTCTCTGACGGACAAGGTGGATACCTCTACACAGTTGCCCAGCCGGCTACCGCAAGGAGGGCTATAGCGGTGGGTGCCTTTACCTCAAAGGCTCTCAGTAGTGGCTCTCCAGCCTTCAACAGCCTTGGAATGCTTGCCTTTTTCTCTTCGAGGGGTCCCACCGTGGACGGAAGGACAAAGCCAGACATAAGCGCAGGGGGTTATGTGGTATATGTGCCGCAGGAAATGGGGGGTTATGCCTATGAGGCGGGCACCTCCTTCTCTACACCTGCAGTGGCGGGGCTTGTTGCCCTCATGCTGGAAGCAAACCCGAGCCTTATCCCAGAACAGGCGAAGGAGCTTCTCTGTCAGAACGCCCTGAGGGACTCAGCAGTGGGCAGTGTGCCTAACAACTTCTTTGGCTGTGGAAAGGCACAGGCGGTCATGAGCGTCTCCCCCGGTTCTGGAGGTCAGACACCACCCTCTGGTGGCACTCTCACAACTTCTGGCGGGGGTGGGGGTTGCAGCACTGGCTCTGCTCAGTATCTGTGGGTGTATGGCTTTGTTGCCCTACTGCTTGTCCTCAGAAGGTTCAAGGGCAAGCCTGACCGCATGGAGGGCGCTTGAGAAAGAGGTACCCACAAAGAGCCTTTCCATACCACCCACTCCCAGAGCCTTTACCCTGTAGGGCTCTCTGGGAAAGTTTTCACACAGCCCTCTTGGAAAGCAAGGGTCTCCTGCCACCTTTACAACTGCCGGATGCCTTGCGGGAAAGGGTAGAACCCTTGATGGCTCGTTGCCTACGGGCGCAACCACCCTGAAGCCAGCCCTTGATATTCCAGAAATTATCAGTCCTGCCAGCCTGTCCTCCCCATACATGCCAAAGGGCGTGTTTATCACCCTCACTCCCTCTCTGAAGCACTCCACCAGAGCCTTCGCAAAGGCAAAGGAGGTGCACCTGCCCTCAGAGCAGACCCTGTGGAGGTAAACACCCGCTCCCCCTGAACCTATGAGGTAGGCGCTGGCAGTGCCGTGGTCTTCTGGAGCGTATGGACTTCTCAGATGGTTTTCAACCCTCAGTAAAAATCCACCCACTGCCTTCTGGTCTGCGCCCGTATCCAGAAGGCATACGCCAGCCTTCAGCCCGCCCTCTCTTCCCTCACCAGACCTTACTTGGGCTGTGGCTTCGCCAAAGAGCTCGTATATAAAGTTTGGCTGAACAAAGAGCACACTATCCTTCAGGCTCTCCTCCAGCTCCCTCTGGCTCTTCTCCCACCGCACAAGGGAGAAGTTTATATCTTCAAAAATTCCCCTTTCTATCACCTCAAGCCCCTCCAGAAGCCCTCTGTGAACCACTATAAACTCAAAGGGAACAAAGGCTGGCATTTTCTGGTCTTTCCCACCCTTACCTTCAGCGGGCTTTGCAGGCACAGCCTTTGAGAAGATAAGGCTCAGAATCAGACCGCCCACCACTGAACCCACTACCAAACCTAGCCCCGCACCACCACCGCTGGAGGATTGTGGTGTCTGGATAGGTTGTGGCGTTTGCTCCCTTGGTTGACCTGGTATGGGAACTACAATTGTCTGAGAGAGTGCCAGGTTTATGCTCATGAAGAAGGCTAATAGCCGTATCATGCACAAATTATAACTTGAACTGCGTTAAAATATTCAGAGCGTGAAACTCCATGACCGTCTCAGAACTTGGGAACAGGAATATTCTAATCAATGCACTTTTTATACATAAAAAACCCACTGGTCTTGGAATTTACACAGATGAAGTGGTTAAATCCCTTCTTAATCTGAACAGGGAACTGGCATTTCTGCTACCAGAATCACATTCTCGTAATTACCAAGGAAATTTCTCTGCAAGGTTCTTCGGGGTGTCTGACATTGTGATGCCGGGAAGAAGTTTATTGAACAGCATTGCGAGAATAGCCTGGTTACAGTTAAGACTTCCTTTCATTCTGAAAAAAAACAGCGTGGGAGTTTTCTATTCAACAGTTCCAGAGGGTATGATATACACATTAAGTGGCGTAAGGCAGATTATAACAATTCATGACTTTCTTCCTCTAATATTCTGGGGTGAATATCCAAGAATGAGATATTATTTCAAGTACGTGTTACCACTCGTAATAAAGAGCTCATCGTGTATAGTCTGCGTTTCTGAAAGCACAAGAAAGGACTTGTATAAATATTTTCCATCAAACTCTCAAAGGGTGGAGACCATTTATCCGGGTGTGGATACAGATACCTTCAAAAGGCTGTCCTACGAAGAGGTGTATCAGGAGAAGCTTGTCTATGGGGATTATGTTCTCTTTGTGAGTGCGGTCAGAAGATACAAAAACCTTCATAGACTGGTGAGGGCTTTTGGAAAACTTAACCATGGTCATGTAAAGCTTTTGGTTGTGGGAGAAAGGTCCGGCGAATACTATGAAGAAGTCTACAGGGAAGTGAGGCAGATGGGGCTTGAGAAGAGGGTATACTTTCTGGATTACGTAGACAGGCAAAAGCTTGTCAAGCTATATAATGGAGCAATAGCACTCATATTCCCCTCTCTGTATGAAGGTTTTGGTCTTCCGCTCCTTGAAGCCATGGCCTGTGGCTGTCCAGTGGTTGCTTCAGACAGGGCTTCCATACCTGAAGTATGTGGTGATGCGGCTGTTTATTTTGACCCAGAAGATGTGGAAGATATGGCCACAAAGATATCAACAGTAATCAGGAACGAGAGCTTGAGGCTCAGTATGAGTATGAAAGGACTGGAAAGAGCAAGATTCTTTACGTGGAAGAATACTGCCAGAAAGACGATGGACTTGCTTGATTCCATGTTAGAATAAAAGTATCATGGATCTGTCTCTCTGCTTCCAGCAGGCATCTGAAGTTTATGACATTCCCAAGAAGTTGATGGTGGTCATAGCTTATGTGGAGAGTGGTCTGAACCCGAAGGCATATAACAGAAACAAAAATGGAACTTACGACATAGGAATAATGCAGGTTAACTCATCCAATATCCCCTTGCTAATGAGAAAAGGCATTATAGGAGGAGAACAGGACCTGTGGCATCCCTGTAAAAACATAATGGCAGGTGGATACATCTTGCGAGAGTGTATTCTAAAAAACGGAGTAAGCTGGAAGGCTGTAGACTGTTACAACAAGGGGAAAAATGCCAGAGAGACCAGCAAGTATGTCTGGAAAGTATACAGGACCCTCGAAATGGTAAACCTTTACGCTTCAGGGAGAAACTCTGAGGTTACAGGAAACGAGTTTTAGATTTACCAGTAGGGTTACGGGGTTATTTGGGTCTTCAACCTTTATCTCAAGTGATTCTACAAGAACGTTGCCTGACTTTTCCATCTTTTCAAGAAAAAGCAAAAAAGGTTTTATATCCACTATCCTTCCACTTATATTCATAGTGAAAATATCCACATCGCCATAAGTTTCTGTTGCAGGTTCCTGTAAGTTTAGATTCATGTTTTGAGTTTCCGAAGATACCATCTGGAAAAACTTTGATTTTGCCTCTTCCGAATTTTTTTCCCTAAAACATATCCTCGTAGCTTCTTCAGTTCTTTCCCGTAGTGCCTTCAACTCCTCCTTTAACCTTGGGATTTCTTCTACACGTTCTCTGTATCTCCTGAGAAGTTCCTTTTTTTCTTTGTGCTCTTCTTTGAGCTTGTTTATGTGCTCCATGTATGGTCTGTAGCCAAGGGCTATTATAAGAAAGATTATGATTAATGGACCAGGCAAGATAAGCGCCTGTCTCCTGTATTTTGCAAGTCTCCTCAGATTTTCTCCGATTGGCTTCATTCTTCTCTTATAAGCTCTCTCAGTTTTCTGGTCTTTTCAAGAAATTCTCCCTTGTAGGTTGTATTTTCCGCAGGTGTGTTTATCACATTTGCCTTTATTAACACTATTAGCTCCGTGTTGGATGTGCTTTCCTTTTGATTTCTGAAAAGAATGCCCAGTCCCGGTATATCAGATAGAAGAGGGACACCGCTCGTGTCCTTTGTTGTCCTGCTCTGTATTATTCCCCCGAGCAGGGCCACCTGATTACCATCGGTTATAAGTGTAGTGGAAGAAGACCTCTTGGTAATTATGGGAGACTGAAGCTGAGGAGTTATGGTGTTGGAAACTGCATCGCTTACCTCCTGATATATCCTGAGTGTCACCCTGTTATCAGTGCTTATGGTGGGGACCACCCTGAGGATTATGCCGGTGTTTCTGTATTGAACCTGATTCTGAACGCTTGGAAGACCTCCTGTGCTTACAGCCAGCTGTTGACTGAGGATAGGCACTTCTGCACCAACCTGTATGGTGGCTTCTTCGTTGTCCCTGACTATAATATGCGGTGCTGAAAGCACCCTTACAGAAGTTTTTGTTGATAGAAAATTAAGTATTGCCCTTAAATCTCCAGCGTTGTTAAAAATGGCTACATTCAAACCCTGCAGGTTCTGGGCATTTGGAATGAGCCCAAAGGATGTGGATATGTTGAACATCTTGCTGTCTATAAAGCCTTTTATAAGACCTTCAAAGCCAAGCTGAAGGGAATCACCTAGAGATACCTCAGCCACAACCATCTCAATGAGCACCTGCCTGGGGACCCTGTCAAGCTCCGAAAGAAGGGCCTTGATAACCTGATGTTGTAGAGGCGTAGCCCTTACTATAAGTGAGTTGCTCTTTGGGTCTGCTATTATGTTGCCAAAGGTTGTCAGCTTTTCCTCTTTTCTCTCTTCCCTTATGGTTGTAGGTTCAGCGGGTCGTTGAAGCTGCTGAGCGGGTTGCTGAGCTGGCTGCTGTTCCTGAGCCTGTCTCTGAGGTGTTCTTGCTCTTGTCTCGGCAGGAGTTTCCACTCTTTCTGGCTGTGCCTGCTGTTGAGTTCTTTGCTCACTCGCAACTTTCTCTGTAGTTGTTGTTATGGTGAGGGTTTCCTGAAGAAGAGCCAGACTGGATATTATCTCAGCAACTGTCTTTGCCTCCACAAAGTTGAGCCTGTATATGGCAACCTCCTGTCTTTCTCTCTTTGAGTATTCTTCTATTATCCTGACCCAACCCTTTATCTCCTCAAAGAGGTTCTTGTCGGAGGACACTACCACAAGAAGTCCCTCCCTCCTCAGGGCCTCCACCACCTGTGGTGTGTCCGCCTTTCCAAGGAGCCTAAGTATCTTCTCAAGGCTTTCCTTAACCTGCTCCGGCGGAAGGGCTGTTCTTATGAAAGCTATATTCGTGGAGCTATAGAGAGAGCTGTCCACGCCCTGAATAAGACCTCTTATTCTTGCTATCCTGGCCCCTTCATCTATGACTACAATCGCCTGTCCGCTTACAAAGGACTTACCTATAGGAGAAAGAAGCCCCTTTATGGCTTCGTTGAGTGTCTGTGGGGCTATGTAGGTAGGTCTGTAGACCAGAAAGCCGAGCCCCTGAGCTGTAGTAGCCTTCTGAGGAACCACCCTAAGAACTCTGTCTTCTTTTAACACCCCATAGCCAGCCATCTCTAAAAGGCTCTTTACATACTCATAGGCTTCTTCTTTTGATATCTTGTCTGCATGAATGGTAACCCTTTGAGTAAGCTCTGCAGGTGCCACGTAGGAAAGCCCAAGTATCTTGTAGAAGACCTCATTCAGAAGCTCCTGAAGGCTTATGTCCTCAAAGTGGAGGGAGATTTTTCCACCCTTCTGGATTTCTTTTTCTTCAGCAGCCTCTCTCGCAGGCTTTTCATAAACCACTGGATTGACCTTTTCCTCTCTCTCTGACTTTAATTCGCTGATGGATGTTTGAGGCACTTCCTCCTGTTTCTGGATTTTTTCAGTTTTTATGGTGTAATGCTCCTGAACTACCTGACCGCATGAAAAGACCATTATGGCTACTGTGCAAAAAATGGCTATACTTTTCATGTTTCTCCATAAGAATTATAACACAAAAAGGCCTCTTGAACACTTCTATTTCATTGACATGGATAGAGACATTCTCCAGTTTTTCTGTAATGCAATAAGGTTCTCAATGTGTACTCCACATCCCTTTTTATGCTTTCTTCAGAGTTGTATGCATTATGCGGTGTTATTATCACGTTGGGGAATTTTGCTATATCATTGATTATCTGAATTTTGGAGGGGCTATCGCTTGACTTCCCTCTTATAAAATAACTCTCGCCCTCAAAACAATCCAGAGCACAGCCTGCTATTATGCCATTTCTTAGTCCTTCATAGATAGCCTCAAGTTCTATGAGCCCTCCTCTTGCAGTGTTAACTATGTATACACCAGGTTTTACAATTCTCAGAGAACCTCTGTTGAAGATATAGCGGGTTTTTTCAGACAGGGACAGGTGAAAGGTCAATACATCCGCTGACCTGTATAGCTCTTCAAGGTCAACATACCTTATTCCGAGCCCTTCAAGCTCCTCTTTCCTTCTGAAACTCCAGTAGAAGACCTTAGCACCAAGGCATTTTAAAAGCTTTGCTACTGTTGTGCCCACCAGGCCAGTGCCCACAACCCCCACAATCTTACCATGGAGGTCTGCGCCAGTTTCCCTTTCAAACCTTCCCTTCTGCACTTTCAGTATAGTACTTTTCAGCTTTCTCAACAGTGAAAAAATAAGAGATATGGTGTATTCAGCGGTTGATATGGTGCTGTAACCTCTTATGGAGCATACCTTTATACCCTTATTATTACAATATTCTAAATTTATGTGTTCACAGCCGGTTGATCTCGTAACTATGAGCTGAAGACGCTTAAAGTTGTCAATAATATACTTATCAATGGTTGTGTTTACAGAAGAGAAAACTATGACGTCTATAGCATCCTTCCATTCAAGATTTATAATCTCTCGGTTATCAAGAGACAGTTTGGTGCCATACACGTAAAATCCTTCTGTCTCAAGGTTTTTTAATATCTCTAAATCTTCCCCGTAAATATTTAGCCATAAGACATTTAGACCGCCCTTCTGCTCATCCTTCGGCATTTTTGAATATCAGTTCTCTAACGGCTTTCTTTATAGATGTGACAAAGGGTGCCTGGTAAGAGTATTTTGGATCCGTTCCCGAATATGCCTGGTATTTAAAACAGGGTGAAGCTTCAAACAAAACTATACTACCGTCCTGTAAAATGCCAAAATCTACGATAAATACGTCTAATTTTATTCTCTTGTAAATTTCTACAAGAGGTTTATACTCCTTTCCATCAAAACACTCTAACCATTTCCTTTCCTCATGCCTATACTTTTCGTACTTATCCATAACTCTTTCTCTATCCCTGCCGTGAATATTCCAATAATCAGAGACTATCATTGTCCTCGGGTATAGTTTGCCATCAATAATGAATACTCTATATTTCCTGTATAGACCGTCCTTGGACTTATAGTCTACAAACTTTACGAGGTAATATTCCTCTCCTCTGAAAGGATACCTCTCAAGCAAACTTACATCTTTGTAACTCTTCACAAGGACCGCTTCGTGATATGTGTGTACCCCAACCTCCCTGAAAATAAATGGATACATTGCCTCTTTATCCGCAATCTCCTTTATGAATTTTAAGGAATCTGGTTTTATTCTCAAAACTTTAGGAACTATTAAACCATCAATACCCTTAAGAATTTCGTAGACTGTGTCCCGTGACAGTTTCATAACATACTGAGGATGATTTATTATAGGTTTATTAACATTATTTTTCAAAAGTTCTATAGCAGACTTTAAAGCGTTCTTACATATGTCCGGCTCACATATAGCGTTAAAAATTACATTAAACGGTCTAAAATCTACATATATATTCTCAATATCTAGATCGGTATTTACTAAAAATGGTAGAACAAGAGGGGTTATTTCGAGTCCTTCAATATCTATCCTGTCTACTGCCTCGGAAACACCGTCAAAATCAAATTCCAATCTGCCAGGTTTGTAGTAGGACACAGTCAGCTTCCTGTCATCTCTTATACACATGATTTTTAAAACTTTTATCATGAACTATTAATTGTATCATACTCGTATAATCGATGAACTAAGTCTTGTATGATATAAATCATGCACCTCTTCCTATGCTAAGTTCTATAATCGTATAATGTGCCATGGAAAGAGTATATTACCTTACCGATAGGTTCATGGGCTGGTTAGCGGGTAGAGATAGAGTTCTGTATGAGAAGCTAATTAAACAGGCTGAAGTTGCAAAGGCTGAAAGGTATGGTGATTCCCTAAGCTTTGAAAGAGGAATTGCTCTAAGGTTTAGGAATGAAGATGATAGCCAGACATTTGGAGCCATACTGCAAGAAGCAACCCTTCTGTGGGTTAATCAGGAAAACAACTTTGGCTTTCCAGAAATACCTAAGAAAGCCACTTCAGGAGAATATATTTTCCTTTCTGATAATTTTTTAAGATGGTTACAGTTAAACAAACCGGAGGTAATCAAAGAGATTGAATCGCATATAGAGGACATGGGCATAGATAAGGTAAATTTTGGAATAAAAAGTTCTCCTCTGGACACTGGCTACTATCTTTTATTTTCCAAAAATGAAGATAGAGAATTAATCGGAGCTATACTGCACAGAGCTGTATTAGACGCACTTACATACATAAAAGAAACACGTAACACAATTAATTTTAACGTTTAAAAAGTTGAACGAATATGCGAGGCTATACTTTAATTGAAATCTTAGTCGCCTTTTCTATAGCCATTATTGCTATACCCGTTATTTATCAAACCCTTTCAACCCTCAGTTCAAGACTCTACTATCTTGATAAAATTTCCCGTGAGATAGATTATCTTCAGAGATACAACAACTCAGTAGTAGGAGAATTGACAAACCAGAGTAGCATTATCAGAAGCTTCTACTTTGAACTTGAAAGCATAAAGGGGGAATGTGAAGAAAAAGGCTCAGAAGAGAGATATATATCATGTCCATACAAGGACTTTTCGCCCCTTAATCCTTATCTCGATACACCAGTTGACGGTGTAAGAGTCATAGTTTTTAGCAGTGGTTTTTATTTCTTAATACCAAAATGAAGCACAAAAAAAGTGGGTTTGTCACGATTTATGTCTTATGGATGATGAGTGCAATGTTTGTTATTCTATTCGTTGCATCTGCTTCAGTTCAGAACATTTATCTTGGAGAGAGTAGAGACAGGGATAAATTGGCTTTCACTTTTGAATCACAGGCAGTTGCACGCATTGCACTCTGGAAATTGTTGAACAGCTATCCACCTACCTACGCAGGAATACTCACTCTACCATATGAGATGGAGCTAAAGGTAATGAATAGAGTTTACAATGTTAGAATTGAAGCAGAGGATTCGAAAGTGCCGGTAAATCGTCTTAATCTCAATGAACTTATGAACCTCACAGATATTTTTCTTGGTGATAGGAATAAAGGTAGGCTAATTTTCACTTATTTGCAGCTGAACGGACGCATGAATTCAGTCAATGAGCTATACAACATAATAGGAAGCAATGGATTTGGTAAGCTCAAAGACCATGTAACTGCATACTCACCACGATTAAATCTCAATTATGCAGATGAAAAATCCATAAGAGTTATCGGATTGGGGAGAGGTGACATAGAAGCTATAATTTCTCGAAGAAAAGATGGTGTGGTAAACATAATGGATATAACCAATACATTTAATGAGACAATTCTCTTAAAATATGCAACGTCAACACCTAGACCTGCATATTACAGAATAAAAGTCAGGATGGCAAAGCCCTTTTATTCCGAGGCTGAATATATTCTTTCTCCAGACATGCAGATTCTTGATAGACTATGAAGGCACAGAAAAAATACGGATTTACCCTCATTGAACTTCTCGTCTCTGTGCTCATAGCCATGTTCCTGTTAACCATGCTTTATGCAACCTTTGGGAGTCTAACGAGTTTTCAGAGCAGGTGGCTATCCTTAAGGAGAACATACGAAGTGAATGGTTTTTTTACAAAAATACAGGAGCAGATGCTTTTCTGTAGAAACTTCAGATTAGTGGAAAACAGAAGTGGCAAAACTCTTGAATACTACACCACGGCGGGTTACACTTCGCCGTATGTAAAGGTAAAAGTAGTTATAAGTTCAGAAGGTATTGTGTACGAGGAAATAAATCCTGTCAATATGCAGACCCTTTATGAGAAAAGGCTTGATATGAGGGTAGAGAGGATAGAGGCTAATAAAAACTATATAGAGATATACGTGAAAGGGCAAAAATTCATTCTGATAGTAAGGGAGGCAAGTAGCCCTCCCTTCCTGTTCTGAAAATTACCACCTTATGAAGAAATCTCCCACAGGGGCTTCCACTGCATAGTACCAGGAGCCATTTATGTAAAGCCATATGTGGGTAAACTTGTATTTCCTCTCACCTGCCTGTTGTATAGGTTTACCCATTATTTGCTCAGGTAGCTGGACCGTCATCTCACCCTTAGCTACTGCTAACGGTGTATTTTCTATGAGTTTAACACTATCGTATTTGAATTCCTTAACCTTTAGATTTAACTGTCTATTCATCTCCTTCTGCCTTTCTAAGGATACAAAAGTTTTGTATCTTGGGTCAAAGTACTTATATATGCACTCTACGTCGTCCTTTATCTGACACCTTGAAAAGTTTTCAGTAGCTTCCTTTAATGTCTTTTCCATGTCTCTAGATCTGGGTAAGCTGTGGTTTTTGCTTATTTTACTCCCAAGAACGTCCACTACCTTCATATTCCATCTGTTTTTGTCTCTGTCAAAGTTCTGGAAGAATATTCTGTAGAGGTCTTCCTTTATATGGACTATTTTGGGAACGCCCAAATTTTCTGAAGGTTTATTGATTAATCCGTTTTTATAAACCTTTCCATCCTTTGTTATATACGCTACCATGAGACTGGGGAATATGTATCTGTTGTCGGAGTAAACCAAAAAAGTCGCCCCATCAGTTGAGTAAACAGACTGGACCTGTTGAGTGAAAAAGTATTCGGGAACATCATCTGTGAGGGGCACACCTTTTCCTTTCTCACTCAGGAATATGTTGGCTCTGGAGCTCACTGGAAAGCCTTCCAGCTTTATGGGTTCCGTCTGGCTTCTGTGGAAAAGAGATCCGTAGCCATCTTTGAAGGCAAATGGATAGTAATTTGTTCCGTAATAGTACTTCTTTACCTCTTCTGGACTGTAGGAGGCGAGCTTTCGCAGTTTGTCGGGTCCTTCAATTTTAAATACCTCTATGTTACCTCCCACAGCCGGGTCATACCAGCCTGTAACAATATAGGAATTTTTAGGAAAGCTGTATAGATGATATATTGTCCTGTTATCACGTTCCAAGAGTGTCCTGTCTTCCCTTCTGTCTACAAGATAGGATTTGATAAAATCCTTACCACCAGACATGGCATAGATGATGTAAAAACCAGCCCCCTCCGCATAAGCTGGCATGAACTTTTCGTATAGTGTTTGCCCTTGGAAATGTATAAACTCTTCCTTTTCAGGGACTTTTTCCCCGTAGTTTTCAAGAACCAGGTAGGCGATGGAGTATCCCACGAGATGTTCATCATACCAGGCAAGAAGCAGTCTCCCTTTTCCATCTGTTGCCATGTGGGCGGGGCTGAGAGCCTGCTTTGTGGTAGAGAAGTATCTGGTCAGTATCTTTCCATCCTTGAGGTCGTATCTTGTAAACACAACCTGCTTATCGTTGGCTTCCTTTATCCAGTAAGACACATACAGATACTTCCCATCGTAAAGGTAGGAGAGCCTGCCATAGATTGCTCTTGGATGCTCTTTTACCACATCCTCGTTTATTACCACGTCCCTGCCATCCACCCAGAGGTGTATCCTGCCGGTAGGGTCGTAATAGAGAAAGGCAATTCTGTCTTCTGAATTCATTTCTCTAATGGGTTCATACTGGGAATCATCAAACCTTATGGGGATTTCTATGGTCCTTATCTCTTTCTCCGACTTGATAAAAGACTGAGCCTTTCTTTCACAGGAAAGGAAGCCGAGACCAATCAAAACCACAGAGAAAAATAAAAACAACCGTGACATCTTTTCTCCTTCACCTTTTGTTGAAGAGGCGGGCAGAGCCCGCCACGGGATAGATTATCTGATATAGATGAGCTGATGGAGAGGTGTTATGGCAAAGCCGTAGGCGGGGTTTACTTCCACTTTGAAGGCTATGATGCCGTCTCCAAGCTCAGCAGCCCTGTTTTCTTGGGGCAGGGTGTTGCACGCTGCAGGAGTGCCGGCAGGATCTTGACAGTATGCCACTGGCCTGAGGTTAAACCATGCACCATGTCTCCTTATGACGGGGTCAAGTGGAACAAGACCGGGTGTTCCCTCTTCGGAGGCAGCCCTTATCTCTGCTGCACACCTGAAGTCTATGGTTCTCACAGCAGACAGCCTCTGCTCGTCACGCAGGTAGTAACCCTGTATTGGGTTGCCGGGTATGAAGTCGTTGTTTCTTCCCTCTGTTATTGCGGTGAGCCTTATGGCAGCGGCGTAGTTTACACTGCTGAAGTTGACCGTGGAGCCGGGCTGATTGTTATTACTACCGGGATTAAAGCGGTCTCGATTGACGGCTATGGCGTAGACGAATGTGTCGGCAACGTCAGTAGGAAGGAAAGCAAAGTATCCAACGTTAGGAGCGGAATCGGTGTTGGCATATCTGTGATCCACAGGTTCCGTAGTGCCAACAGTTGCCGCTATCGTGTTGTGGTTACCTCCTCCTGCTTCCCAGAGCTCTCTCACATCGCCAAAGCCTCTATGGTGCATCTCTATTGCCCTTTGGGAGTAGAGGAATCTGGATGTGAGATTAAAGACGATCGCCTCTGCGGCGAGGGTCTGGCAGTTGGCAGTGGTGCCTTCAGTAGCATCGCAGTCTTCCACTGTTATGGGCTGTGTAGAAGCCACGTTTTCAAGGACTGCAAAGCCCTGCATGGGTATGCCAGGGTCGTATCCACCGCCCACAGTTCCTATGAGACCGCCCTCAAATATGGGTGGCTTTGGAACGGGGGATACGGTGGCATCCACTATGAAGGTGGTGAGGTCGTTTGTGGAGGATGGAACAAGCAGGTTCCTCTCAGAGCAGGCAGTCATGGCTGGTGCCAGGCTGGACTTGAACTGATAGGTTATGTGGACGCCGGGTGCACCCAGGACGTTAGGAAGACTGGGTGTAGTTGTTATGTAGGACAGAACGGTTACCCACCCACCTCCAGACTTAATGGCGGGTATCATCACCGCAGATGCCTTTGCCTGCTGGCTGGCACCAAAGAGTGCCATTGCTGTCAGAGCTGAGGCTGCGATAGCCTTCTTCTTCATGGTTCTACCCTCCTTAAAGGTTTTAGTTGCTTACAAGTATAGCAAAAAATTTTTTGCTTGTCAAGGGTTTTTTGTTTTCCCCTGACATTTCACTCAGTGGGTGTATAGGTTTTAACCAGTGGTTCACGGGTTAAAATTTTTTCATGGTATTTGCATGGTTTCTCCTGTTCTTTGTTTTTGTTCTATCCTGTGGAGGGGGTGGTGAGCCTGTCAGCCTTCAGCTCAGGCTCTCTTCTTCCTCTGAGCCCTATTACACGGGCGTATGGGTCAGGGTTTCAGGAAGGGACTTTGAGCCTGTTTTCTTGCAGAGGTCAGGAGTTTTCTACCCCGGGGACAGGGTGGTCTTTGAGCTTCAGCTCCCACCGGGCAGGGAAAGGCACATAGAGGCGGTCATACTTGACCCCAGTGGAAGGCCTGCCTTCTATGGGAGAAGGACCCTTGACCTCTTGGGTGGCGTGGTGGTTATGGATATGCAGGAGAGCTTTCTCAGGGTAAGACTGGAGGAGAGGTTTCTGGATAGTGCGGTGCCTGTGGATGGAAGGATACTTTACCTTTTTTCTGAAGACTTTTATAGCCTGAATTACTCCACAGTTTCAGAGCCCTTCTGGGTTGGCTCCTATTTAGCCTTTCAGGACTCTTCTGGCTGGCGTTTTAACTACCTGCCTGCTCCCGGGGAGTATGCCTTTGCATACTCAGGGCTTTACGAGATTCCCTTTTCTCTTCCTGAGGGAGAAAGCAGGCTGGAGCTTTATGGCTCCTATGTGGGGGAGCTGGGCAAGGAGGACAAAATCATAAAAATTAGCTCAGAGCGTCTGCTCTCTGGGGGCATACCTCTTCTGGCAGGTGTGGGCAGAAGGCTTTACCTTTATGCGGATGGCTCTTTCAAGCCCGCCTGTGAGCTGTTTGAATGCATATCTCTGAACCTTTCCATCTCAGCACCGGAGCTGGAGAACTACGGACTTTTTGTAAGACCATACGGGCTTGATATCCCCGTGCAGGAAGGGGAGAGGTTTGTTTTGTTCAGAGGCATTCCCTACTGGCTCAGGCTGGAGGGAAGTGTGAAAACTCCCTGCAGGATGGACTACAGGCTGTGGGTAAATCTTGGGGAGAACTTCTCTGGTGAGGCAAAGGTGGAGGTCAGAACGAAGAGGGTAAGGCTTGAGGGCGTCCACCCCAGCGCCCAGATAAGGGTCTATTCGGAAAACCTTCAGATGGAGGGGCGTTGCGAGAGCTCCGCAAGGGAGGGTCTTGAGGTTCCCTATGCGATGGAAGAAGACCTGTGGGTAGAAGCCAGATATCCAGACGGGCTTGTGGTAGGGGTCCTGCTCAGGGCGGGTCAGGAGGCTGTCAATCTGCCAGAAATTGACCTGAAGGTCAGTCTTGAACTTCGGAAGGATATTTTGACTTTTAGCTTTGAAAGGGTGGGTTTTGCTGGCTGGTGCTCCCTTGAGCTCTGGGAAGGAGAAAAGAGGGTCCATATTGACCGCATACCGCCATGGAGAAGTTACATAAAACTCAAAAACACGGGCTACTTCCAGAGAGAGCCAGAATACAGGCTAAGATGCCAGTGGCAAGGTGGCTATGTGGAGAGGAGTTCAGTCAAGGGCTCTGAGGTTTTTTGACTTGCTGAGAAACTCCCTTACCCTACTCTCCTCGCCCTTTAGGATGAACACGTCCCCTTCGTATGGACCTTCAATAGTGAGCTGATGGCTTCTGAGCTCATCCGAGAGTTTTTTGATGCCTACGTCCTCAACAATTTTTACTGGAATACCGGCGGAGAAGGTCTGATATTCTGTGTTTTTCAGTGGCTGATAAAAATATAATCCCAAAAGCACCAGCATGAGAAAAGCCTCAAGGACCGCAACCTTGAGGAGCCTTTTTCTTTTTTCCCTTTCCAGCCTGAGGGCGACCTTGAAGTCCATGGCTTCCGGTGGCTTCAAAGAGCCGTAGTATTCTTCAAAGGCTTTCCTTATGCTCATTTTTAAGCTCCTCCATAGCCTTCAGCAGCTTTTTCTTTGCGTTAAAGACCCTAGTCTTAACCGTGTTGACGGGCACGCCCAGCACTCTTGCTATTTCCTCGTAGGGCATGTCCTCGTAGTAGGCAAGATGGAGGACCTCCCTGTGTATGGCCGGTAGTCTGTCAAGAGCCTTTGCTATCAGTTCCACCTCCATGGGTTCTATTTCTTCTTCTACCACCGCATCCTCTTCTCTTATCTCAAGCATAAATGGGTGCCTCCTGTTTTTCCTTAGCATATTCCTTATCACGTTCCTGCAGATTCCAAAGAGCCATGTGCTTACCCTTGAGTCACCTCTGAAGTTCCTGGCTGACCTCCATATCTGATAGAAGGTCTCAGCCACAGCCTCTTCTGCGTCCTCGTAGTTCTGGAGTATTCCGTAGGCGTAGGAAAAGAGCCTTGAGTTATACATGAGTATGAGGGTCTTCAGTGCCTGCTGGTCGCCTCTTGCAATTCGGGCTATCAACTCCTCCTCTCTCATGAGAGAGATTTTACTACCTTCTACTGAGTTTGTGTATGAAGAATAGCGTCTGGTTTTATAGGTCAAATACCGTATAATACTTTCTCTCTCCCCTCTTCTCAAACCAGCAGTATCTCAGTTCTCCGCTGGGGTATGCGTAGCACTGCCCCCTGTAAGGAAGGTCAATGGTCTCACCTTCTGAGTTTTTTATCTTGCTTCCGTCCCCCGCTATCTCCACTACTTTCCCCTTTTTCATAGACTGGTTTAAGCTCCTCATTAAAAAAGCCCTCAGGACATCTTCTTCCCCAAAGAAGGTCCTGTTTATGGCAGGAATGACAAGCGTCAGCGTTAGGGCGGATATGGCAAGGACGATTATCAACTCCAGAAGGCTGAAGCCGTTTGCTTTCATGTATGAATAATTATAGCCTTACCAACTCAATAGAAGGTTTTTAAATCATGTTTGTATGCTTGACAAAGTTATAATGTTTGATTATATTTATAAGCATGATAAACTAAGGGAGGTTGAAGAATGAACACAGTCAACACATCCTACACTTTCTTTGTGAGCGACGACATGAGGGCGTGGCTTCAGACCAACTTTTCTGAGGTTTACTATCAGGCTCTTAACCTTGCCAGATATGCCAGAGCAGAAAGATACGGAGAGGACAATCCACTTCCCGACGGCACAGCCCTGACCTTTACAGACCCGGTAAAGGCCTTTCAGTTTCAACAGCTTCTCGAGAGGGCTAATATGGTCTATCTTCAGTCCCTTTCTAAAAATCCTCCCAAAGTGCCGGCCCCTCCTGCCAGCAGCGCCGGCTACTTCTACATAACCGACGACCTTAGGTTCTGGGCAAAGGAAAACCTCCCAGATCTCTACAGACAGGCTGAGGAGCTTGTGAAGCAGGACAGAGCAAGCGTTCAGAGATATGGGGATGGCATGCCCACCTCCAAGGGGCTTCTGATATCCTTCAACGACCCTCAGGGAGCAAGTCAGTTTGAGGAGCTGGTAAAGAGAGCTCTTCTTTCCATGAACTGGGGAAATAACCTCATGTCTCTTTCTGCCTAATCCTTGTAGACTCTCAGGACTTCTTCTACAGAGGTGATTCCCTCTTTTGCCTTCTTCAGACCATCAACGAGGAGGGGGGTCATACCCTCCTTTATTGCCTGTTCTCTTATACGGACTGCGTCCGCCCTCTTTACTATAAGCTCCCTTATGCTGTCAGAGACCTCAAGCACTTCGCCTATTACAGTCCTACCCGAGTAGCCTGTGCGGTTGCACTCCTCACAGCCCATACCTCTGTAAAGTCTATCGGGAAGCTCAAGGCCATTCCTCTCAAAGAGTGCCAGCTCTGCAGAATTGGGTCTGTGCTCTTCCTTACAGAAGGGGCATATTTTTCTCACCAGCCTCTGGGAAAGGACGCCTATGACGGAAGAGGCTATTAAAAATTCTTCTATTTCCATATCCATGAGCCTTGCAAAGGCACCGGCAGCGTCGTTGGTGTGCAGGGTTGCCAGCACCAGGTGCCCCGTCAGAGATGCCTGTATGCCTATCTCTGCAGTTTCTCTGTCTCTTATCTCCCCTATCATTATAATGTCCGGGTCCTGACGCAGAATGCTTCTGAGGGCTGTGGCAAAGGTTAGACCTACCTTTGGGTTTACCTGCACCTGCACCAGACCCCTCAGGTTGTATTCTACAGGGTCTTCCACCGTGATTATCTTTCTGTCTCCTGTGTTTATCTCCTTTATGCTGGCATACAAAGTAGTAGTCTTGCCAGAGCCAGTGGGTCCTGTCACCAACACCATACCATAGGGCTTTCTTATGAACCTTCTTATCTTTTTAGTGTCTTCTACAGAAAAACCAAGGTTGTCAAGATTAAGAGACACCTCACCCCTTGTGAGTATCCTCATCACCACCCCCTCACCATGAACGGAGGGGAGGGTTGAAACCCTTATGTCATAGTCCTGCCCTGCGTAAGAAAAGGAAAACTTCCCATCCTGAGGAAGCCTCTTTTCTGCTATGTTCAGTTTTGCCATTATCTTTATGCGTGAAACTATGGGTGGTGCAGCGTATTTTGGAAGCTTTCTTATGGTATGAAGCACCCCATCAATCCTGTAGCGAACCTCCACATCTTCTGAAAACTGTTCTATATGAACATCGGTTGCCTTCTTCCTTATGGCCTCTACAAGGGTGTCGTTAACGAACTTTACTATGGGAGCTTCCGAGGCTATATTCTCAAGTTTTTTTTCGTCCAGAAAGTCGGACTCTATTATATCCCTCTCTGCCTCAAGGGTCAGCACAGGGTCTTTGAGGAGCTCCTCTATCCTTTCAGGTGTTGTTATCTCATACTCAACCCTTTTACCATAGACTCTTTCCAGAATTTCTATGAGGTATGGGTCCTCTTCAGCAAGGGCAATTCTGATATAATCCTCGCCCTCCTCAAGGAGGGCAACTCTGTTGCTGCGGAGAAAGTTGTATGATAGACCTCTCATCTCTTTCTGAACCTTCTGAGAAGTGCAAGGGCAGGCAGTATTGAAAGCCATGCCATGCTACTGCCGCCTGTAGAACAACCACCTCCGCCACCCGACCCTATGGAGGGAGCTGGCTGAGACATTGGAGGAGGTGGAACATCCATCCTTGCTGACATGGGAACGGTTACCACCTGAGCCTGCGTGTCTATTATAACAGCACCATTCATGTTGCCTGTTGATGTGAGAGGCGGGCTGAATTCCACCACTGCACTGCAGACCTCACCGGGTCTTAGACGGTAGGCACGGCTGGAGGTTGGTATAGGTAGAGGCGTAAGAGTTGGAAAGCTGGGATCACGCAATAAATTTTCATATGGTGGAACACACGGTCCACCGCCTGGTGCTGTCACATAACCAGTATTACACGTGCAGCTTATGGACTTCAGCACCAGCCCACTGCCTGCGACTGAGAGGTTAAACTCAAGGTCTGAACCGCTGGTGTTTCTGATAATGAGTGTCTGGGCATAGGTGTTGAGCCTTTTTACAGCTCCAAAATCTATGTATGTGGGGCTCACGTATATGTAGTTTCCTGTAAGAGAACCAGCCACGCCTACGAAAGACCTCCGGACAGGCTCTGCTCCTATTATGGGTATTATAATACTACCGGGAAAGACGCCGGGCGTCTGTGGAGCAAAACCAATTATGGCAGTGCAGTCAACGGTCGTATTTTCCCTGCAGGTGTCGGGGCATGAGTAGTTTATCAGCCTGAAGTATGTTCCCACAACCGAGGGAGTTCCTATTTGAATAGTTCCATTCTGGGGGTTAGGTGGAACAGTAGCGGGGTCATCTGGACAAGTAAAGGTTACCCTGACCGCCTCTTGAGCTTGCCCACCCACTGGAGCGTATATATACTGCCCCAGCTGAGACCTTCCGCTAAGATAAATCGTTGCATTGGAAGGTCCACCTCCTGGACCACTGTTAAGGTCTCTTAACCTCAAATAACCGTAGTAGAGTTCTTTTTCTGGACCGCCTATACCTCCCTGTGGAGAGAAAGAGACGCTTATCTGGCAGAAGTTTTTAGAGCAGTCAGCGTTATCCGTGGCATACTGAAGCACTGCATCGTTGCAGGTGGTTGCAGTTATTCCAAAAGAGGCGTAGTCTGGACTGTCCTGTGAAAGAATTACTGCAGGGGAGGAAAACCTGAGGGGGTCACCGCTGGCATTGCATATGCGAAGGGTCATGTTTCTCTGCTCGTAGTAGGCTGTTGATGGAAACTCAAAGGCAAAGCCTGTCTGATATGGGTTTGTATCTATTCTGACGACCCTCAGCGCGGTCCCACTTCCTATCAATTGCTGCACATAGGTTTTCTGGGTGTTGCAGACTGTTCCGTCTCCATCATCGTCGTAAACTATGGCGATATTTCCCGAATAGTTCTGCTTGAACCTTGGAGTAAACCTGACGGTAAACCTGCAGTCCTGTCCATAGTTGAGGCTTGTGCTGTTGCAGGAGTTGGATATGATATCAAAGTCCGGGTAGCCGGAGCTTACATTAACAGAACATATCCTCAACACTGCATCACCCACATTGGTTATGGCAAACTCCGCCTGACTGGTGGAATCTATGGTCACAGTTCTGAAATCGTAGGGGCTTGAAGGGAAAACCCTTATTTGTGGAGCGGAAAAAACCGCAGAGCTCAGAATTGACGTTGTCAGAATAATGCCTTTCACTTTCATATCAACCCCTCCTTACTGACATGGTGTATCTGTAAAGGAACCATAAGGACTACCCTTAGGGAAATCTGCAAATTGCACTGTAAAGGGCACCCTGACAACTTTCTCTTTTCCACTGTAAAGCTCCCTTCCGTAGAATTCTATCACACCGTTGTACAGGCAGTTGTCCAGTACAGTGGTGCAGTAGTTGACCAGAGTGTTAGATTTCCATGAAGAGGGGACAACCGTGATTTCCTGAATTGACTCTCCTTTCTTGATCTCTATCCTGACCTCATCACCGTTTGCGTATTGTCTTTCAAATCTGCCTTCCGGAGATTCCGGATGAACGCTAAAACCCACGAGTCCCTCATAACCACCTGCCATTAACTGTCTGCAGTCCGGATATCTCTCGCAGTTGTTTGTGGGGGAGGCGGAAAGAAATGATACTTTATAGCGGGTAAAGGCTACAGGCGAGGGATTTTGAGTTACTGGGTTGCCCAGAGCATCTTTTATGGTCTCCGCTTTAAACTTTATAAGGACTGTGTCAGTCTGAAAGTTGTATACATCTCTCCCATTACTGCATGTGAGAAAGAAAATATCGCTCTGTAAAGCAGAGCCCGTTCTGGTCTCAAAACCCAAAACATAAACTAAAGTGCTTCCATAGACCCCGCCTATGCTTGAACCGCCACCTCCTCCTCCACATCCCGCCAGTGCCATTACTATGAGTCCAACTGGAAGCAAGAGCCTATTCATATTCCCCTCCTTGCATTGTTATAGTTATTATAATCATAAACCATTATTTCCCCTCCTGCAAGAGTTCCATGAGTTTTTTCGGTGGTTGTCTTATGGGCTCGTCACCTCTTCCTGCTGGAGCTTCCGCAGGTTTGGCGACACCTTGACCTTTCTCCCAGCTAATTTTAATCCTCTTTACGCCTTCCTCATCCCTAGCAAGGATAAAACCCCTCTGCACCCCCAGTATTTTCATACCCATGAACTCATCACCTCTTCTTAACCTCTTTACCTTGCCCTCCTCTCTCACCAATACGTAAAGCTCATTTTCTGAACTCACGTATCCCAGTATTTGCACCTTATCAATCTGAGGTTTATCGCCTTTTATCTGTGTAGGAGGATACCTTCTCTGTGGAGAAAAGGGATAGTTTTCAAGTATGGCCTGAACAGATGCAAAGCCATGAAAACTAATCAGTAGGCAGGCAATGAAAGCCCTCATACAAAAATTATAACTCAATCCCTAAGTCGCATAAGAACAATGAAGTAGCCAATAGTTCCATCCTCATACATGTTACTATGAATCCTCCATCTGTATATGAATTCTTTTAAAGTGTCCTCATGAATATGTTTAATGACTTTATCATACTGAGCAGCCAAGGCATCGTAGAAAACATACCTTGTTTTTATCACATTTTGAGTTATTTCCTGCAGGACCATAATCTCAAAACCTTCTCTTTCCGCATAGCCAATAAAATCTGATACGATATGAAAATTTGCTCTTTCGTCGAACCTCTTTAAAAACTCATCACACAGGAGTGTATATCCTCCAAGCCTTAACAAGTTTTTGGCTCTGCTAAAGAGAACTTGTTTATCTTTTATGTACTGAGCAGATTCACAGAAGAGCAAGAGGTCATATTGTTTTTCCCTCTTATATTCTTCAAATGTGGTTATGTAAAATCTGTCTGCACATTTTTTGTGTGTAGCCTTAGCGTAGTTTACAAGACCTTCATCTGGTGATATGCCCTCTGGGTCGTATCCCCTGTGCAGAAGCTCGCATACGCTTGTTCCCAGACCACATCCAACGTCAAGTATGCTATGAACCCCCTGTGGTATTAAGCCATATAGCCTTTCCGCCAATCGTTCCTGGGCGGTAAGTATAGATATGTCTGAATCACTATCCCAGAAACCATAATGCAGGTATCTAACCTCTCCATACTTACTGAGAAGTAGAGCATAGAAATTAAACGGGAATTCAAGCAGCCGGTAAGCCTTCTCTGAACCTTTCCTGCCAAAAAGCATCTTTAATCTCTTGAACATGATAGCATTATAATAAAGCACATGCGTGCAGTTATAATTGAAAACTTTGGGGGTCATGAAAATCTTAAATATGTTGAGGATTTTCCAGAACCACATATAAGGGAAGATGAAGTCCTCATAAGGGTAGAGGCTGTAGCCCTCAATCACCTTGACATATGGGTCAGAACTGGAGCCCTTGCGGTGAAGCCAGAGCTTCCGCACATACTCGGCTCTGATGTGAGCGGTGTGGTGGAAAAGGTGGGAAGCCTCGTAAGGGACATAAAGGAGGGGGATGAGGTGGTAGTGGCTCCAGGTCTTTCCTGTGGGGTGTGTTACGAGTGCCAGTCAGGGCACGACAACCACTGCAGGCACTACGACATTCTTGGTCTGAAGTCCAGAGGAGGCTACGCCCAGTATGTGAGCGTGCCTGCAAGGAATGTGATAAAAAAGCCCTCAAACCTGAGCTTTGAGGAGGCAAGCTCTTATCCCCTTACATTCCTCACTGTTTGGAATGCCTTTGTGAACAAGGCACGGATAAAGCCTTACCACAGAGTTTTAATATGGGGAGGCTCTTCTGGCGTGGGGGTGGCGGGCATCCAGCTTGCAAAGCTCTTTGGTGCCTTTGTTATAGCCACCGCAGGCTCAGAGGAGAAGGCAAGAAGGTGCAGAGAGCTTGGAGCGGATGTGGTCATAAATCACTATGAAGAGGATGTGGTCAGAAGGGTCAGGGAGCTCTTCAAAGAAGGTGTGGACATAGTTATGGACCACGTGGGGAGCAAGACCTTCTGGAAGAGCGTGGAGTGCCTCAGAAGGGGTGGAAGGCTTGTCTTTTTTGGAACCACTACCGGCTCAGAGGCTCGTATAGATATAAGACATATCTTTGTCAGGGAGATTGAGCTTCTCGGAGTATACATGGGACCAAGGGCTGACCTTTTTAAAATAACGGAGCTCTTTGAAAGGGGTCTTTTAAAGCCCGTTGTTAGCAGGGTTTTTAAGCTTGAGGAGTCTCAGGAGGCCCACAGATACTTGGAGGAGTCAAAGCACTTTGGAAAGGTGGTGCTGAGAGTGGAGTGATGGGTTCCTAATTATAGCCTTTAAGGCGTTTACACGAGCGGCATCTATTCTGAGTGAGATTTTCGCTTTTGAAAGAACGAAGTACCTACCCACGTGAAACACAGTTTTATCTGGCAATTTCTTTATGATGTAAGAGGCAAAGCCATCTGGTATATCCCATAAAATGATATTTTCTGTATTAATATTTTTCAATAAATTTACCAGACTATATATATCCTCAAAGTTAAGCTGAACTATTAGAGAGGATTTGAAGTTAATCGGACATTCTAAACTACAACTTGAGGTAATCAGCACAGAATCGCTCAGATCTTGTGTAATCAACCACTCAACCGCAGTAATTTCTGGAACAGGATTTCCATCCAGGTAGGCTATGCCGTATCTTCTGTCAAACTCCCCTAGGGGGAGCATTTTTTGCCAATCCAGATCCTTTTTCTCGGGAAAGGGTGGTAGTAAAAGGCTACCGTATCCTATAAAGGTTATAAAGTTCTGTGAAACGTATTCTACAGCACTCCAACTCATATGATTTCTGGTCCAGTTTATGCCTACAGGAAACGGACTTTCAACTACCTTGAGGAAACCTTTAGCCCTTATTACATTTCTTGGGAGTTTATTCAAAAAAACCTCAATATCGTACATGGAATAATATCCGCTCAGGTATAATGTTGTCTGAGAAAACCTATTTCTGGCACTTTCTGACAGCCTATTCTTGAATTTATCGGTTCTTCTCATGGGTATTGCTTCAACAAAGTTAAAAAAGTTGTCTTCCACTACACCCTCGCAGCACAGGAAAGCTGGTTTTTCGTCAAGAGCTTCCATGAGCTCTTTTAGTTCCCTGTTAGTTACCGTATCACATTTAGTTATAACTATGCAGTCTGCATACTGAAGCTGTGCTGTAAATACGGGCTCGTTTCGTAAATCGCACCAATTATCTGCAGGTACCACACATATAACTATGTAGGAATTAAAGCCCGATAACTCCATAGCTTCCATAACAGGGAAAGGGTCAGAAAGCCCAGATGTTTCAATTATGAGTGCCTCCGCAGTATTTCTTACTCTATACAGAGCTTCAAGTAGCTCTCCAGAACCATCACAACAAAAACACTTACCCTCAATCCCCATTACTGGGAGGCTTTCCAGATAGAATCTTATCCTGTCGTAACTAACATCCCCAAAGTCGTTTACTATGATAGCAGGTTTTCTGTCCTTATACTGAGCCAATAAACTGTTAAGTATGAATGTGGTTTTACCACTACCTAAAAACCCTGTTACTAAGAAGGCAGAAGCATTCATATTAAGAAGGCTCTCGCTACCCTTTCAAATACTTGATAAAAGTCTCTCACCACCTGCCCCTGAGCCTGTCCAGATGCAGCAGTCTGAATCCTTTTGATTATTTCCCAGTTAATTGTATCTACTACAAATACGCTGTCAGCCAATCTGTTCGTTATATACATTTTGTTTCCAACAAAAACAGCATGCCCCATGTGCCTGCCAACACCAGTATCCACAACTTTAACTGTTCTCCTCTGATTCAAATCAATAACCTCAAACTTAGTATCTCCATACTGTGTTATAACAGCATACCTGTTATTCGGTGTCACGTAAGCATGTCCCACACCTTTTACAGCCGAGTTTATTTTCGCAAGTTCCAGTCTCGTATCGGAGTCATATATAGCTATTGTTGTACCTTCAAAGGGACTTGCCCCTCTATTGCACAGAATAAATAGCTTTCCATCGTTTGTAAAATTGCCATGATGTCCCTCTATCCTCTGGATATTTTCTGTCTCTGGTGGACTTAAGGATGGAGCAAGTATGGTTAACAGAGATGGTGATGCATAATTCGTTACGTTGAAAATATATACATAGGGGACAGACGTTGTAACCTTAGGCTCGTTAAACTCAACAGTGACCCAGAGCTCCTTTCCTCTCCAGTCAAAGTAGTGTGGATTTCCTGCTACGTTAACCTCTGCAAGAACATCCCCATTTCTGCTGATAAGATAAAACTTATTATCTGCGTAGTTGCCGATAGCGTATACTGCACCGTCTGGTGACCAGGAACCATGCATTGTAAAATCGCCAGTATGAGTCGTATTTTGAACTGGTAGGTCTACAGTTCTCACAATCCTATTATCGGAAGTTCTTATAAAGACTACCCTCGTAGCATTACCGTCCAGACCAGAGTGATTTACAGCAACTAAAGCTCCGTCCGGGGACACAACAGGATGTTTTGGTCTGTTGCCTGTTTCCACGTTTGAAATTAATTGAAGTCTTTCTGTATCTATAATACTGACGGTTCTATTGCTAGGTGAATTGTTTGCTACATATAAAAACTTACTATCCTTTGATACAGAACCCAACGTGCCACCAGCACCATTAGTTTCTATGACTCTTATGATTTCATCAATATCTGGGTCAATAACTACAACTTTACCATCTCCCCTTAATGCAAAAACTGGAAGTTTTCCGCCTCCATTGCCCCCACATGATACAGCGTTAATACTGAGTAAGAGATAGGCACCGCTGAAACCTGCTGTCACCAAAAGCTGTCTTCTAGTAACCATGCTTTTTACCTCCTGGAATTTTGTGAATTGAAGTATACATAATTATGTATGTAATGTCAATAATTTTTGATTATAGGACCTAAACCTTGTATTATATAGTAAATTCAAAATATTTGTATAAATAATTTTCTTTAGATAATTGACCTTTAAAATGTTTATATTATAATATTTAAATGCCCATACAGGAAAGCTACAGGCAGGTGGCTCTTGAGAGGCTTGAAAATCTATGTGGTGAGCTGAAAAGCAGGCTAAAGAGCCTGATTGAGGAAGTTGACCCAGAAGACCTTGAGTTTGGCGTAAGGCTTGAGCTGGAGGCACCGGAGCTGGAGGAGCTCTGGAGGCTGGCGGTGGAAGAAAACAACTACATGGAGGTGGTTTTTACAGAAGTCATGGAGCATCACGACGGGGCTTATCTGAAGGCTACTTTCAGAAATTCTTTAGAGGGATGTTATTCGGAGAGATATGTGAACATCTGGAGCTCCGGCAGAGTGGAACTCTCTCATGCCTTATTTATGGAGCTTGAGGGTATTAGGGTAAGGATTGAAAAGAAGGGAGAAGGCATCTTCAGCGTGTTTGCCCAGTCTGAATGAATGTTTTTGTATCTATTGGTGAGAGGTCAGCCAGCAACTACGTGTATGAGATATTCAGGGATGTAGAGGGTATACACTTCACGGGCATAACGGATGAAAGGCTGGAAGCCATAGGCTTCAAGAGCATTGCCCGTATAGAGGACCTTTCAGTGGTGGGTATAGTGGAAGCACTGCCAAAAATCCCTCAGGTCCTGAGTCTCTGGAAGAGAATAGAAAACATACTTCCACAGATGGATGCCCTTATTCTGTGCGATGCTCCAGCTTTTAACCTTCCACTTCTAAAAAGGGCAAGGGGAAAGGTTAAGAAGATAATCTACTTTATTTCCCCACAGGTCTGGGCGTGGAAGGAAGGGAGAGCAAGACTTATTTCAGAGCTTGTGGACCACCTGGTGGTCATCCTTCCCTTTGAGGTGGACTTTTACAAAAAATATCGGAGGGATGGATTCAGGGTGCACTTTGTAGGTCACCCCCTCGTGGACATGGCAAAGCCAAGCCTGAAAGAAGTGGAGGTAAAGTCCTTTGCAGGCTCTGAAAGCTACATTGCTCTCCTGCCGGGCAGCCGCTGGAGTGAGATAAGAAGGCACACACCATGCCTGAAAGAGGTTCTCCGCTGTCTCAGACCCCAGATGCCTATACTCATACCCACCTTTCAAAACTTCAGGGCTTACCTTACAGAAGAGTTCAAAGACTATTCCGTAAAGGTAATAACTCAGCGGGATATGGAAAAGCCCTCTTACAACGCCATGGCTTATGCAGAGCTTACCCTCCTTGCCAGCGGAACTGCAGAGCTCGAAGCAAGTCTTCTCTCTTCTCCCCACGTAGTCTTTTACAGGGTAAACCCCATCACCTATTTTTTGGGGAGACTCCTGGTTAGGGTTAGGAATATAGCTCTTACCAACCTCATACTACAGAAGGAAGTGGTGCCTGAGCTTGTGCAGAAGAGTCCTTCAGAGCTCTGCAGAGTTGCACAGGATTATCTAAGAGATGGGGGGCTGAGAAGCTCAATGAGGGAAGAATTTAAAAGGCTCAGAGAGTTGCTGGGCGGTGAGGGAGCCATCCACAGGCTAAGAAACCTCCTCCTCCAGCTTCTTTACGAGGGCTAAGGTGCTTTTGAAAGGCTCTTGGTCCTCTATCTGAAAGCTCATTTTCTCTCCAGTGGCGGGGTGTTCAAAGGAAAGGTGGTAGCTCAGAAGCATATGGCAATCGCCCATTGCCTGAAGGACTCTTCTGTCCACAGAGTTTCTCCTGAAACCGTAGGTGGTATCACCAAGGACGGGAAAGCCCAGAGATGAGAGGTGAACTCTTATCTGGTGAGTCCTGCCAGTGTGAATCTTCACCTTCAGCAGGCTTATACCCTGACGGAAGAACCTCTCCAGAACCCAGATTTCACTCTTTGCTGGCTTTCCATCATCTTTTATGGAAAACTTCTTCCTGTCTGCTTCATGCCTGCCTATGGGTGCTTCTACGAACCTGTAGTCCCAGTCTGGAAGACCTTTCACTATTGCCCTGTATAGCTTTTCAACCCTTCTTTCCTTGAACTGCTCTGCCAGCCTTCTGTGTGCCGTGTCCGTCTTTGCCACCACCATGAGCCCCATTGTATTCCTGTCAAGGCGATGAACTATGCCGGGCCTTTCCACGCCTCCTATGGAGGAAAGCTCCTTTACATGATACAGAAGGGCGTTCACAAGAGTTCCGGAAGTATAGCCCGGAGAAGGGTGCACCACGAGCCCACAGGGCTTTATGAGAACTAGTAGGTGCTCATCTTCATAAACTATTTCCAGAGGGATGTCTTCTGGCAAAACTTCAAGAGGCTCAGGTTCTGGGATATGAAGGGTGATATTCTGTTGTGGTTTCAGTTTCTTTGAGGGCTTTCTGACCTCCCTCCCATCAAGGAAAACATAGCCCTCTTCTACCAGCCTCTGAAGGTAGCTCCTTGAAAGCTCTGGATATACCTGTGCCAGAAACTGGTCAAGCCTGAGTCCTTCCTGCTCTTCCTGAACTTCAAAGCTCAGGCTTTCCTGAATTTTCTTCTGAAAGTCTGACATAAACCTGTATTTCCTCTGGTTGTTCCTCAAGGTTCAGGCTGTTTACGTAGCCAAGGAGAAGGTTGTAAAGGACCCTCTTTGGAAAATCTTTGAGTCTGACTTCCTTGCCATTTATGAGAATTTTTACCTGCATCTTGGCACTATCTGACACAGTATAAATTCTACTGCCTTAGCTGAAGTCTTTCAAGGGTGCCGGATATGGTGAGGCTCATACCCCCACCTGATACACGACCGTTTATCTGGGATTTTAGCGGGTCTGAAGGTTTATAAACTATTTGCCCATCACCCACAAGTTCAAAACCCATAAATTTAGCCCTTGCGGTGAAAACTCTCCCCCTCATTTCAAGGGAAAGCTGGTCTAGCTTCGCATCCTGAAGTTTTAAACCGTTCATAAGGAGAGTGCCGTATATACCCTCTCTGAGGGTTATGTCTGCAGTGGTGCTATCAGCACTAGAGAAACACGTAAAATCCTGAGCTCTTAGCTTGATTGCCCATGGAGACAATTCCCCTTTCAGTGTCTTTCCTTCGCATAAACCGTAGAAGTTCAGCTTTAAAAAACCAGCGGATATGTTTAACGCGTCAAAGCGCAAAAGCCTTGATGTCTGGTCGTAGATGTTCACGCCTCTGAGGTTCAAGTTCAGATAACCCTCATGCACGCTGTTTGCAGTGAGATACAGACCACTTTCTGATAGCTTTTTGTCAAGAAAGAGAAACTTTGGAAAAGTAAGAAAGGTCAGGAGAACAAAGAAGACAAAGACGAGAATAACATAGAGCAGGAAGGATTTAGGGCCTGGTCTTTTCATTCTTTCTCTGGCTCTCCATAAGCCTTCTAAGTTCTTCAGCAATTTTCTGATGTTCCTCGGTTATCTTGCTGAGTTCCTCTGGGCTCTCCACCACATAGGGAGTCAGGAATATAAAGAGAGAGACCTTGTCTTCTGTCTGCGAGTCTCTCCTA
This sequence comes from Aquificaceae bacterium, assembly GCA_037481935.1. Taxonomy (NCBI): domain Bacteria; kingdom Pseudomonadati; phylum Aquificota; class Aquificia; order Aquificales; family Aquificaceae; species Aquificaceae bacterium. The sequence goes on from JBBFKQ010000006.1 coordinate 66,703, forward strand.
AAAAGTCTTCCAAAAAGGGGGACATCCTTGAGCCCAGGCACTCCCTCCTGACTGTTTATACTCCTTGTGCTTACAAGCCCACCTATTATTATGGTCTGACCGTTTTCCACCACCACGTCGGAGTTTACCTGCCTGTTGGATGTTACCGGCACCGCATAGCTTAGCTGACCCACCTGAGGTCTTATAAAGTCCACAATTTCCTGCACCTGAAGCCCTATCATAAGCCTGAGGTTGTTCTCCGCTATGGTGGGGGTGATTTTGAGGTCAAGCCCCACCTCTTTATAGTCATAGGTTATGACAGGCTGTCCGTTTATGTCAAACTTAACGCCCGATGCGAAGGGCACCACCTGACCTACCTTTATCTCAGCAGTCTGGTTATCAAGGGTCAGCACCTTGGGGTTTGAGATGAGGTTAAAGCCCGAGCCCTTCTCAAGAAGAGAAAAGAGGAGCACAAGGTCAGGGAAAAAGAGGGTGGACCCTCCTATGGTGATGGTCCTTCCCACGTTGTTGATAAAGCCCAGAACGAAGTTCCCCGCAAGTATGGAGCTGTAGAGGTCCTGAACGCTCCCAACACCAAAGCCACCGCCACCCTTTGAGCCTATTGCCTGCCAGCGAACACCCAGCTCAAGAGCTCTGCTTGTGGACATCTCTACAACAGAGGCGGCGATAAGCACCTGCCTTCTGCGGACATCAAGCCTTTCAATCAGCGACTTGAGCCCTTCAAACTCCTGAGGGGTGGCGTAAATAAGCACTGAATTCGTTCCTCTGTCAAAGCCTATACGCAGTCCTTCTTTTGTTTGTATGGCAGGTATGGGCTGGGGCTGTCTGGGTTGTTGGGTTTGCTCCCTTCTCAGGGGAGTTTCAAGACCTCTTATCTCCTGAGGCTGGGGCTGGGGTGCGGGGGATGGCTGTGCCACCGCCGGACTTACACCGGACAGAAGGCTCTGGAGGCTCCTCTGAAGCTCCTCTGCGGAGATGAACTTTAGGGGCAGAACATAAAAGCTCCTGTCTTCGATGACCTGCGTGGACTGGTCTATGGTCTTTATGACCTCCTCCACCACTGCCTGCACATCCTCGCGGGCAACCACTATAATGGCGTTGGCATCCTTGCTTATGGTGGCTATGCCCGGAACTCCTGTCTGCTGTTGAAGGGCAGTTATAACACCCTGCACGCTCTGAAGCACGTTCTCAGCCTTTGCCCTCTGCAGGGGATATAGCTTTACCCTCAGGGTCTTCTGGGGAGAGTCAAGCTCTCTGAGAATCCCCTTTATCTTTTCTATGTTCCTTGCTATGTCGGCGATTATTATGGTGTTGGACTGGGGATGGATGCCTATCTTGGCAAAGGGAGAAAGGAAAGGCTGAATAGCCTGCTGGAGCTGAACCGCCTGTGTGTTCTCTGCGGTAAATAGGTATATCACTATGTCCGCACCCGTTGTGGGCTTTCTGGGTTCTGCAAGGGGGACTGCCTGAGCAATAGGAACTATGCGAACGAAATTTCTGTCCTCCACCACTCCATAGCCCTGAAGGGTGAGAGATATGACAAAGAGCTCCCATGCCTGCTGGAGGCTTACAGGCTTTGCGGAGCTAATGGTAATATTACCCTTCACATTGGGGTCGAGCACTATGTTTTTGCCCGTGAGCTCTGACATGAACTTGACCACAAGGGATATGTCAGCGTTGTTGAAGTTAAGGAAGACCCTCCCAGTCCTTTTCTGCTCCTGAGCCTGTTTTTGCAACTGCTCTGCATCCTGAGCCCTGCCGGCAGGCGCCAACAGAAATATCAGCAAAAGAAAAGCCACAAACCTTCTCATCATTCCACCCTCAGGGAAAGGTCTATGAGTTCATTTCCTCTCTGCAGGTTCAATTTTATACTGCTTTCGTTGCGTAGCACCTGAAGAATCCTGAAGGCGTCCTCACCGCTCTTTATTTCCTGGTTGTTTATGGAAAGGAGCACATCCCCGGGTCTTATTCCAGACCTTTCAAAAACGCTTCCCGGCTCCACCCACTCAAAGAGAAAGCCCCTTGTCCTACCATCCTGCACAAAGGGCACAAGCCTTATCATCCGAAACATTATTCCCGGGTCAGCGGTTATGCGTTCAAGTTCTCCCTTTGGAATGCTTGCCTGAAGGCTTCTTGAAGCCTGTGGGGAGGGGAGGGTGGGGGATGGTGCAGACGCCTGAGGAAGGGGCTCTGGACCAAACCTGAAGCCAATAGCCACCTTCTGCTCACCCTTTGAGAGCAAAAGATAGTTCCTCTCTATATTTACAACCCTGTAGCCACCCACCTGAGAGCCTATGCGGAGGGTTTTTGTCTGCCCATCCACCACCGCAAGGGCAAGGCGGGCTGAGCCGGTGGCGGTGGCAAGAAGGGTTATTGAGGGCATTTTTTCTTCTTCTTTCTTCTCTTCTTTTGGATAAAGGCTATCAAACTTTGCAAAAAGAGTCTGAGGCTGAACCTCCTCCCTGTGGAGCTGTGGTGGGGTGAGTTTTATACCATTTAATAAGAATGTATAAAGGAGCAAAAGCACACCAAAGGAAAACAGTAGGGCTGGATAAATCGTCAGCATCGGGAAGATATTATAAACTTAGCTTTAAACTTCTGCCCCCCAACCTTACCTCCACCCACTGGGGAATGCCCCTGAACTCTTCCAGATACTGCCCGTTGGCATAAACCCTGAAAGAAAACTCATCAAATCTCCCCAGCTTTATCAGTCTGTCCTCTTCATAAAAGGTTATTTCCCCATAAGGATATGGAAACTCATAGTAGTAGAGCCAGCCATCCTTATACAGGTATGCACACTTTACCACACCCTCATAGTAGTCCCCGGAGGATGTTATCACAAAAAGGGCATCCTTCCTCATATACAGGTCCACCGCACCCACAAGCTTTTTCTGGAGATTCCAGAAGAGAAGAGCTTCTTCCTTTGTGAGTTCTGCAGATTCAAGAAGAAGGTAAGAGTTTCTGACAGAGGAGTAGAAGCTGTAAGAGAGCACACCAAAGAAAACCCCTATCAGGGTAATAACCAACAATACCTCAAGAAGAGTAAAGCCCCTTTTCATCTTCTGAGCTGATAGACAAGTATCTGTGCAGAACCCAGTTTGTAGGAGACCTCCTCTATCTCCGGGTAGTCCTCAAGGGTTTTCCTCTCTATTTGAAGTCCCTCAGTTTTTCCCTCCACCAGGGCGTTGTTGAGTTCCAGCATATCCCTCTCAAGCTCCTGCGCCTGAGCGTAATCAAGCCTTGCCCCTGAAATGGTCTCAAAGACCACAGAAAAGCCCACCGCAAGGACCACGATGGCAACCATAAGCTCAAGTAGGGTAAAGCCCTTACTTTTCTTCACCCTCTGGAACATCAAAAAGCCTCTCTATCCATTCTTTTCTCAAGGTTTGCCACTGCCACTGTTCTTTCAAACATCTGTATATTACTTCCAAACATCTATGTCGTCCTCTGTGCCTTCTTTTCCGTCAGGACCCACAGACCTAAGCTCAAAGGGTCTTCCAATGCCCGGAGACATGTAAATAAAATCCCTGTCCCATGCATCCTTTGGCACCTTATCCAGATACTGCCTCCAGCGGGTGGGCACGGGAGGGGTGGCAGGCTTTTCCACAAGGGCTCTTAGCCCCTGCTCCGTGGTGGGATAAAAGCCGTTGTCCAGCTTATACTGCTCGAGGGCATCCTTTACTGCCTTTAGCTGAACCCTTGTGGCTTCTACTTTTGCCTCGTCCACCCTTCCGGTAATGCGCGGAACCACAATTGCGGCAAGAATGCCGAGGATTATGATAACCACCAGAAGCTCTATAAGCGTAAAACCTTTCTGTCTCATAGGAAAATTATATCTGACTTGTCCTCGTGCTACCTTCTGACCCCCGCCGATATCTCCGAAAGGGGTAGGACAACGCTGAGGACCACCACCGCCACCAGAGCTCCCACCACCAGCATGGCAATGGGTTCTGCAAACCTGAGCCAGAAGGATATGGTCCTCTCCGCCTGACGCTCGTATAGCTCTGTAAGCATCTGAAGGCTCCTTTCCAGCTCACCACTACGCTCACCCATTGAAAGAAGGTTTACAAAGGTCTCAGGAAGCACCCCCCTATCTCTCAGAGATGCACTCAGGCTTCTGCCTCTTGAAACCTCAAGCTCCAGACCTTCTAAGGATTTTCTCAGGTATGCGTTGGAAAGACTGCCCACGCTCAGGCTTATTGCCCTTGTGAGGGGAATGCCAGAAGAGAGTGCCATAAGCATAGTGCCCGCAAGGCGAGAAAGGTTATAGTATAGAGATAGCCTCCCAAAAAGGGGAAGCCCGAGAAGGTATCTGTCCCAGACCTCCCTTCTTATAAATTTGTGACGGAAGACATAGGCGAGCAAAAGGAAAGGCAGAAGGTAAAGCCCATACGAGAGCCCCTCTGCAAAAAGCACCAGAGCCTTTGTGATGAGAGGAAGCTCCTTTCCAAGCCCCTGAAGGACGCTGGCAATCTTTGGCACCACCACCCTGACCACCACCAGCACAGCCAGCAAGCTTGCGCATATGACAAAAAGGGGATAGGCAAGGGCAGTCAGGAGCTTTGCCCTTGTTTCTGCAGTCTTTTGCAGGTATTCGCCAGCAATCCTGAGAACCTGCTGGAGGTTTTCCCCCCGCTCTGCGGTCTTTAGCATCTCAAGGAAAAACTGGGGGAATACGCCTGCCTGAGAGAAAGCCTTGTGTATGCTCATACCCTTCTCTATGGCTTCCCTGACCCTGAGGAGAGCCTGCTTTATAGTTCTGTTTTCAGTCTCTGAGGAGACTACTTCTAGGGCTTTCAGAAGGTTGAGACCTCCAGCTAAAAGCATGGATATTTCAAGGAGTATATAAGACATTTCCTGTGGCGTGTAACTTTCGATAAGTGTATTTCCTGTCCTTCTATGTTTCTTTAGAAATTGAAGAATGTCGTCAATTACATCCATTGTTACTATATAATTATTACTCATGGAAAAGCGAAACAGTTTAGGATTCACACTGATAGAGATACTAATAGTCGTTATTATTATAGGCTTACTTGCAGCATTGGTAGCGCCAAGACTCGTAGGCAAACTTACAGAGTCGAAAGAAAAAATAGCAAGGCAACAGATAGCTATGCTTTCTACTGCTTTGGACCTTTATAGAGCTGATGTGGGCAGGTATCCAAGTACTCAAGAGGGATTGGAAGCTCTAATTAAGAGGCCAGAATCCGTTCCCGTAGATAGATGGAAAGGTCCCTATTTAAGGCAAAATAAATTACCTCTAGATCCATGGGGACATTCCTATGTTTATTATGGTCCAGAAGACCCTCGGGCGATTGAGAAAGGCGTGGATTATATAATAATATCCTATGGAGCAGACGGTAAAGAAGGAGGTAGTGGTGAAAGCAAGGATATATCTAATTTAGATTGAGTATGTCTTATGTCTTAGAGGCAATTGGTTTAACCAAGATATACAAGATATACAGAAAGCCAGCGGATAGATTAAAAGAAATAATTACAGGTAAAAAGTATCATCAGGAACACGTGGCGTTGAATAATGTTTCGTTAAAGTTAAAAAAGGGGGAAGTTCTTGGTATTATAGGTGAAAATGGAGCGGGGAAAAGCACCTTACTTTCAATACTGGCAGGAGTTCTCCCTCCTACCAGAGGTATAGTTAGAGTAAATGGGAAGATAGCCGCAATATTAGAGTTAGGTGCAGGATTCCACCCAGACTTATCGGGTTATGATAATGTATTTATGTATGCTAAACTCATCGGCATGTCTGGAAGTGAAATCAAGAAGAAAATGGATTTTATAGAAGATTTCTCAGAACTAAGGGGCTTTCTAGATAAGCCGATAAAAACATATTCTACTGGTATGGTCGTGAGGTTAGCCTTTTCAACTGTGCTTGCAGTTGAACCTTCAATATTTATAGTGGATGAGGCCCTTGCGGTAGGTGATATACACTTTCAATACAAATCTTTTAATGCACTCAGAGAATACAGAGAAAAAGGAGGAGCTATCATCTTCACTAGCCATTCTTCTTACCAGGTTACCAACATATGCGATAGAGTAATTTGGCTTAGACATGGGGAAGTAGTAATGGAGGGTGACCCACTTCATGTGGTCAAAGAATATGAGGATTATATGAGAGAAAAAAATAAAATAGGGGATAATACAATAAATCAAAACGTTCAATTTGAAAGCCCTGCATCTGCTCCTGCTTGGATTTCATATGTAGCAACTAATAAGGAAATAATAAAGCCAGGTGAAAGTCTTCAGATAAGGGTAGAAATTAGCTCTAAGAACCATACCAAATTGCATATAGGAGTTGTCTTTAAGAGAAATGATGGATTGTGGGTATCGGTTTATAGCACCAAACATGAAAATAAGCTGGTTAATATGATTAAAAAAGCTACAGTGTATTTTTCGTTTCCAGATTTTCCAATACTCCATGGACTATACAACATAGAGATATATTTATTGGACGAAACAGGTAGTGTGATATACGATGTAAAAACTTTGCCTTTAAACGTGCAAAAAAGTGATTTGTTAGACATGGGTGTTTTTAGATTACGAGGCAATGTTGAAATTGAAAACAAACCCAGCTAAGCCACTAGTAAGCCCCTTCCCCTCTTATTACAGCCCATACGGTTTTTATGATTATAAAAAAATCAAGCCATAGGGACCAGTTTAGAATATAGAAAACATCCATGGCAACCCTTGTCTCATAGTCAACTTTACTTCTACCACTCACCTGCCAATATCCTGTTATCCCAGGTTTTACCTGAAGATAGAGATTTGAAAATTCTTTGTAATATTTTTCTAGTTCATCCTCTGTTACAGGTCTTGGGCCTACTAGACTCATCTCGCCCTTAAGCACGTTTATGAGCTGAGGAAGTTCATCAAGCGAGGTTTTTCTTAAAAATTTTCCAAATCTGGTAACTCTTGGATCATTTGTCATTTTCCTTTTTTCTTCCCACTCACTCCTCAAATCCTCATTTGTAGCTAAAATATCTTTCAGAATCTTCTCAGCGTTCTTATACATAGTTCTGAATTTATAAACCTTTATTACTCTACCGTCCTTTCCTATTCTATTTTGACTTATTATAATAGGCCCTGAGCTATCTAATCTTATACCTATGGATATAAAAATACCTATTATTAACGCAATTGGCAGCATAATAATAGTTAAAATGTAGTCAATTAAAGTTTTTAATGCAATATTTACTCCTGATTTGAGATTGTCTTTAAATTTTAAAAAGAGGAACTGAGGGAAATACATGGGTATTATTTCTAAATTCAGCACATTATATGTCCTTATGGAAGGTATAATAATAACTTCTTTGGCTACTTTCTGACATTGTATAACAAGGCTTGACAGTTTTTCATTGCTAATGCCCTCTGAGAATATGGCAACTGTATGTATTCTTTTTAAAAGATTCAATTTCCTTATGATATCATAAGTTCTCACTTTATATTTTGTGTCGTTTAAAACCAGATTGCCTTTCTGTTCAGCTACTATTCCTATTAGTCTGTATCCCAAATACACATCCTTAAGCAACTTTTCTATATCTTCCCTGTATCTTTCTTGAAAACCAATAAGTAAAAGAGTTTTAATTCCTATTCCTAACTTATGAAGCAATAGTTTGAACAGCAGTCTGGCCATGGGAAGTAAGATAAAAAGGTAGGAAAAGGTAAAGAAAACCAACAGTCTTGATATTTCGTGCTGAAGTTTTGCCACTCCAACTATAAAAAATACAGTTATAAAAGAAAATACTACAGCTTTGAGCGTTCTTCTTAATTCTTCCTGATAGGGGAATTTTTCAGAATAAAGCCTTTCATAGAATAAAAAAAGCAATAATGTAAATGGTATCCAAACTATCTTAATAACATCATCAAAATCATTATTAAATTCTGGTAGTATATTTTTAAACTTATTCCCAATACTCAATCTACTTTCAAAGGCAAGATAAAGAGAAATATAATAGATGATTAAATCACATAATAACATACCCAAAACATATAAAATGTCCTTATGATTGTAAAACTTTCTCATATATGTTCACAAAATTATTTGTTACTCTCTCAATGCTAAAGATATTAGCTCTTTCTTTAGCTTTTTTACTGTAGATATTATAGTTTTCCTCATTTTCAAGTATTTTTATTATTGCTTCAGCTAAACCTTTACTGTCTCCCGGTTCTACACATAAACCTGTTTCTCCATGCAGATTTACTTCACAAACACCTGATCCTCTTAGTTTTGTGCTAACAACTGGCTTACCAAAACACATGGCTTCTACTTGAACTATACCGAAAGCTTCTGTTTTATATTTGGACGGCAGGCAGAAAACATCACACCTCTTGTAACAAGTTACTAGTTGCTTTTGATTTAATTTTCCGAGTAAAAAAACTTTTCCCTTTAATCCAAGAAACTCTACCATTTCCTCTAAATTTTTTTTTAGAGGCCCATCTCCAGCAATCAGAATAACAACATTTTCTGGTAAAAATTTGGCCGAATTAATGAGTACATCAAAGCCCTTATAATACACAAGTCTTCCCACAGAAAGGACAATTTTTCTGCCCATTGAGAGTTCTCTTATATAATCCGCATAATAGTAGTCTTCCTCATATTGATGCAACTCATTTATGTCAATTCCGAGGGGTATAACAGTTGTTTTATTCTGCATAAATTTAGAAAATTCTGATTCTTCTCTTAAATTATTTGATGATACTATTATATGCTCAGCCCTATTAAAGAGCCATTCCAAAAGAGGTTTATAAAATATCATAAGAAGCCTATATCTGTATATTTCCATGTGCCACTGTAAAATAATTTTTGCTTTAAGTTTAAGTTGAGAGAAGAACAACGCAAGATTTGCCATAGGATCGGGCATATGGACATGTATTATATGATATTGATTAGAAATTTCTTTAAGTTTTGTAATCATATGCGGTGCTATGCTCGTGGATGCTAAACGAAAGTACGTTGGTACTTTGATGACTCTATAATCATCATAGTTTATTTCCTCATAAGCCGCACTGTCATTTGCACATAGAACATCGCATCTTATGCCTTTCCTGTTCAAAGAGACTGTTAGTTCTTTTATAAATCTTTCCGTGCCCCCAATAAATGGAGGATAATGTTTCCCTAGCTGTAATACTTTATACATCTTCATCACCGTAAGTGTAAAAAAATTTCCCTTTAAGTTCTTCAGCCCTCGGTCCGGTTACGGCATTTGCAACTAGGGTAGGGCCATCTATTACTTTAAGTATCTTCAATCCTCTGAGTTTATCCAAAGCCCAGGGCATGAACCTCATGTTTAGCGGAGTATTGTATAATTTTGCCACCGCATTTAAGGACTCACTTAAATATTTTATAGAACCAACATAATCGTATATCTTTTTTACTTCTGTATCTTCCCTTACTACTAAAAATGACACGGGAGAAAGAAACTTAAAAGTGCAGTAGAAAGAAAACTTTGCACCTGGTTGAGAATACCTCCATGCTAATGTCCTGTAATCTCTATAATTTATTATTAAATCATACATTTCTTTCTTCATTACGTCCCATAACGGCTCAATGAATTCCTCCGTTAGGGTGCATTTCCTAACTGAATAAATAAATTTAAGCAGACCGTTACCATAAATAAATTCAACTTCAGTAGAATTCTCTACTTCTTCATAAAGTCCAAGTCTTACACCAATATCTCTGGCTCTAATCGTTGGAAAGCCATACGGGAGAATTATTTTTCTTTCGTCTGAGTTTGGGCAAAATTTTATTATAGACTGCTCAACTAGCCTGAAAAAAATCCCTCTTTTCGTAAAAGCTCCTCTCTTTGAAGAATGCACCATGACATCGGAGACCACTGCAGAAAGGCCCTCTAATTTTTCAAATTTCACCCTTCTTGGAACCAATCCATAGTGACCTATTATAGCATCTCCTTCTTCAGCCACTGTTACGAAAGTCCCCAATCCATGGTTCATATATTTCCACTTCCAAAGTTCTATAGGCAAATCCTTGCCAAAAACCTCGTGAAAAAGATTTAATATTCTCACTTCATCGCCATGCTTATACTCCCTTATGATAACATGTTTACCCATTACCCATTAACCTATCGTAAAGATTTCTGAGTATCCCACCCTTCGGCATGATAAAATCTTTAATTTTCTGGTATTTCATCATAATTTTATAGAACTTAGAAGCTTTTATACAAGCAAGCTCTTGTTCCATGTTGTTTTTGATATGCATAAGTGAGTTGTAATTATGCCATAAATCCTCCAGTTCCTTCTTATAGTGTGCCAACTCCTCATTTTTCTTCTGTAATTCATTTTCTAAAAGTCTAATGTTTCTTAATATATCAAGATAAAAAAATTCTCCAAGGAGGTATACTACTAAGTCTTGAACTTCCCAACTATCCTCCAGTAGTATAAAGCTTTCGTAGAATCTTCTAGGGTATCTAAGAATTAAACCATTAAATTTTCTAATACTTATGAACTTATCTCCAATACCATAAAGCTCCTTGAGGCTATTTTTATACATGGAAATACTTTTTATTAATCTGTCCATATATTTTGAAACATCTACATTAAAATTGCCTATAATATCATTATAAACAGAATAGAATGAAAACTTTATGGTGGGTAGTTCAGTATGAAGTTTTATACATAAACTTCCTAAAATCCTATGGTCTTCATGAAAATCATAAGGCGCTGTGGAGAATATAAAATCAACATCTTGTTTTATTGCATAAGTCTTTATTTTTTCCTTTATATCTTGCTCGTAGAACTTTAGACCCCCATCTGGATATGTCCAAAACTCCACGCGGTCATAGCCAAGTTCCTCTCTTACCTTAAGTGCTTCCATCTTTCTAATTTCTGGGTTTCCTGCCTTCTCTCCTACGGATAAAAAGATTGTATGTATTTCTTTCCCCATTTCCTTAAGAACGCATATGGTTCCACCGCAACCCAAGAGCTCATCGTCGGGATGTGGGGCAAGCACCAATATTTTCCTTATTTTTTCAAGGTCTAAACTTGCCGGTGTATTGAAGCCAATCATTTTACTTTGGATACTTTTCTGCTATATTTTTAATCATGCTCTTAATTATACCTCATACAAGGCAAAGCTATTTTATCAAAAGAAGTATATAATTCAATAGGGATGTTAAGCCTGAGTTTAATTTTCAACAATATAAAAAGGGAGTTGAAATTTAATTTCGCTGGTTCTCAACTGGGTCTGCTCTGGTTTCTTATTACTCCACTAATCCAGACATTCATTTTTTACTACATTTTTGAGCATGTCCTTAAGGCCAGATTTCCAAAAGAAGTAACGGCAAATATACCTTATGCAGCTTATCTAATAATCGGTATAGCTTTTTGGAATGGTTTCTTGCAAGGTGTTAGTAAAGGCTCAATTGCTATATTGGATAATAGATATTTAATTAAGAAGACTCCTATCCCTCCCTATACATATGTTGTATCCTCCTCCACAGTAGGTTTTATGTATACACCTATCGTGCTTTTATACACAATACCATTACTTAAAGCAGAGGCTATTAGTATAATTTTTAAATTGCTACCAATGATTTTTTTGTGGTATTTCCTATGTATAGGGTTTTCTCTAATACTTTCGTCTCTGGCTGTGTATATAAGAGATTTACCATATGTAATCGGTCCCATAATGAATTTCCTGTTTTATACTGTTCCAATAGTGTATCCATATTCTTTCATTCCAGAAAAAATAAGAATATTTATAAACATAAATCCGTTTTTTCACATGGTTAAAGGCATCTATCTCCAAGCTTCTGGAGAAGCGACCCTTACTACCTTAATAACCTGTTTTGGAATATCCATTATATCGTTATTAATAGGCATTGTCACATATACAAAGCTTAGGCAGGGTTTCTTAGACGTACTCTAAGAGCTGCATAACGCTAAGTATAATGCTATAATAAAAAGCATGAGAAAATTTGCAGGCATAGAATTAAGCAAAGCAGGTCTAGATGTGCTTTTAAGCAGCGGAGAAAGGTATTTTTTCAAAACTATAGATGAATTCTTGGTTTCTCCATACTCTAATATAGAATCTGCAGTCGCCATAGCCAGAGATTTATTAATTGTTAGAAAATGGAAATTACCTAAAGAAGCGGAAAACAATATTAAGGAAGCCATATCTTTAAATGCTGATGACATCTTTCCTTATAATATAGAAGAAATAGAATTTTTATATCAAATCATTGATCATGATAACAATATAGAAGTGATAATAATTGCAGTGGAAAAGACGCTGATAGAAAGCATTAGAAGGATTAAAAAAGTAAAACTGATAACTCCTTCTGCATACATATATCCCGTGATTGATGCCGAAGAGTCATTTACGATAAAAAGAAGAAACTACAGCGAAGTAGTTAAGTTTAAGCACGGACAACTCATAGATTGGTTTATAAGAAATGGTATAGAAGAAGGAATTGAAATAGATACAGCAAAATTACTTATTGATGTATTGAAAAGAAACTATGTTCCAAAATTGACCTATCTGGATAGAAGGCTTATCTTCAATAAATCACATGTCGCTTACGCTGCTTTTGTAAGTGCAATAACTTTATTCACGCTGATGGTGTCAGTTGGAAATTTTATATACTGGAAGTATAAGATAGCTAACGTAGAAGGGAAATTAAAAGAAACAGAAAATCTAGTTGCTGAGTACACAATGCTCAACGACAGGCTTTCATCTAGTAAGCATATTGTTGAAAAAGTATCTGGTATAAAAACTCTTGAGTTGATTTCATTGATGGCAAAGATGTTACCTAAAGATTCATGGATAATAGGTCTATCTATCAAAAAAAGCGAAATCAGTATAATGGGAGAAACAACTGATGCTCAAACGTTAGAATCAAAATTCAGACAGAGCTTTAGGAATATAGAGTTTCAGGTAAGAAATAAGACTGGAAATGTTTATGAATATACAATTAACATTAAGGCGGGGAAAATATGATGGAATACAAGTATAAAGCATTCTACAACGGGCAATTAATAGAAGGGGTTGCTGAAGGAGAAAGTAAATGGGATGTGGTTAGTCAGCTAAAAAATCAGGGTATTATGGTGCTTCATATAGATGAGTTGGCTCCAAGAGATGCTTCCATAGATTATAAGTTCTTAGAAAAATTTACAAGACAGTTGTATCAACTCTTAAAATCTGGTTTAACCACAGATAGAGCTATACTGTTCCTTTGTAAGTCAGAAAAAAAATATGGAAGAGAACTAAATGAAATCCTGAATTCACTTAGAGCTGGTGATGCCTTCAGCACTGCCTTAAAAAAGGTTGGTATATTTCCTAGAAGCTATACTGAGATGGTAAAATCTGGAGAAGAAAGTGGTAATCTCGAAGATATCTTGGAACTATTACTTTATGCAATACAGGAAAGAAATGAATTAAGAAAACATATAATAAACGCATTAATTTATCCATCTTTTTTGTTCATTGTCAGTATATTATCCTTTATGCTGATAAGTTTATACGTCATACCAAAATTCAAAGTTGTACTACAGAGTGCAGACATAAAACTACCATTTTTAACTAAAATTGCTTTTGCCATATCTGATATTTTTAGTTATATAGTTATTTCTTCGTTAATATTTTTTCTTTTAATCTTAATTTCTGTGAGAATATTAATCAAGAAATATAGACAACCTTTAGAAATTTTTCTACTCAAGATGCCTTTTGTGGGAAATGTGATATTAAAACTTGAATTAATAAAGTTTTCACAGAGCATGTATTTTTTATTGAAAAGTAATTTGCCATTAAATATTGCTATAGATATAGCTACAGGAACTGTGAACATGTTGGCTGTAAGGAATAAGTTAGTGGAGGTTAAGGCTGAAGTTTTAAAAGGTTCAAGCCTGAATCAGGCTATTATTAAACAAGAGTTGTTCCCTGATATATTTACAGAAATTATATCAATAGGTGAACAAACTGGTGAGTTACACCGCGCATTTCACACGCTATACACACAGTTCAGTAACGATTTTAAAGATATGACCAAGAAATTTATTAGCCTTTTAGAACCTGCAATAATAATCGTAATGGGTCTTCTTATTGGCTTTTTAGTGTTTTCAATGATGCTTGCAGTGTTCAGTATATCCTCCGGTATTTAATTTAAGCTTTTTTTGTTGTTTATTGCTCCGAAGAAACGATAAAACCGAGTAAAAGTTAGAAGATAGAAATTCAATCAGCTAGGTGACGCTGAACAATTTGAGAAGTGTGGTATAATTTGAGTCGATGCCCTGGAGTAATCCATCTCAAATAAGTAAAGTTCTTGAAATAGTTCTTCGTGAAAATCCTTATAAAATACTTGACTTAGGTTGTGGTATGGGGATTTATGGCTTTTTATGCAGAATATTTCTTGAGCAAATTGACCTTGTTATTATAGACAATATAGAATCTGCTATTCTAAAGTTTAATTCAAAATCCTATGATATGGTTCTATTTCTGGATGTGATTGAACACTTTGACAAAGATACCGGTATGTGGATTTTGAAGGAGGCATTCAGAGTGGGAAGACAAGTTATTGTAACTACACCTAAGGAGTTTTTCGCGCAGGTGGTTGAGGAGAACCCTCTTGAAAACCACAGATCACACTGGAGTAAGCAGGATTTTATGACATTCGGAAAAGTGGAATTTTTTGACCATCCCGAGAGCTTAATAGCCCTTATCTCAGGATGATTCTTTAATGTTATAATTTCAAATATGCGCATAGAAGACCTAAGGCATTCTGCGTGGAGGTTTAACGAGAGGCTCAACTTCCTGAAAAACAGAGGGCAGGTCCTCACAGAGGAATACGAGCCAGTGGTGAAGGAGATAATTCAGAGAGTCCAGAAGGAGGGGGACGCTGCAATCATAGAGTATACGGAAAAGTTTGACCGCATAAGGCTCACGCCAGAGACTGTGGAGATTCCATACGAAGAGCTTGAGAGAGCCTACAATGAGATAGAGGAGGATGTGAGGTCTGCCCTCGAGATCGCCCATGAAAGAATAAGAAGGTTTCACGAAAAACAGCTTGAAAGAAGCTTTTTTGTAGAGGAGGAGGGCATAATCCTTGGAAACAGGGTTCTGCCACTGGATAGGGTTGGTATATACGTGCCGGGTGGTAAGGCGGCATATCCCTCCACTGTGCTCATGAACGCAGTTCCTGCGGTGGTGGCTGGTGTCGGGGAGGTGATAATGGTCTCCCCAAAGCCAAACCCCTACACCCTTGCGGCGGCTTTTATAGCAGGGGTAAGCAGGGTCTATCAGATAGGTGGAGCTCAGGCGGTTGCAGGGCTTGCCTTTGGCACAGAAAGCCTCCCAAAGGTGGACAAGATAGTGGGGCCGGGAAACATATACGTTGCCCTTGCCAAAAAGCTCCTTTATGGAGTGGTGGACATAGATATGATAGCAGGACCCTCTGAGATACTCATAATTGCAGATGGGACCGCTGACCCGAGATGGGTTGCCGCTGACCTCCTGTCTCAGGCAGAACATGATGAGCTTGCCGGTGCCTTTATGGTGACCACAGACGAGGAGTATGCAAGGGAGGTTTCTCAATGGGTAGAGAGGCTCCTTGAGGACTTCCCCAGAAAGGAGATAGCTCAAAAGTCCATTGAGAGGTTTGGCACTTCCTTTCTGGTTGAGGACCTGTATCAGGCATGTGAAGTGGCAAACTACATAGCCCCGGAACATCTTGAGGTGCTTACAGAGGACCCCTTTTCCCTCCTTCCCTACATAAGGCATGCGGGTGCTGTCTTTCTTGGAAAATACGCCACTGAGCCCCTTGGTGACTATCTGCTTGGCCCAAATCACACTTTACCAACTGGTGGAACTGCAAGGTTTTTCTCTCCGCTGGGTGTTTATCACTTTCTGAAAAAGAGTTCCGTCATATACCTCTCCAGAGAGGGCTTTGAAAGGGTTGCAGAGCCTGCTGAGAGTATTGCTAGGGCGGAGGGGCTCTATGCCCATTACTATGCAGTCAGGGTAAGGAGGGAGCTTTAGCCATGAAGCTGTTTGTTCTGTTTCTTCTCTTTCTGGCCTCCTGCGCACCCCTTGTGTGCCCTGAGGGGGAGGAGGTAAAAAGGGCCTACTCTGAATATGGTGCTCCACAATCCTATACTGCGGCTCTTTCTCTCAGGTATGGACTTCTGAGGATTCCTGTAAGTGTTCAGAAGTCTGAGGGCAGGTTTACAATAAGTGGTGAGGGGAAAAGTGCTGAAGTGTCCCTCAACAATCTCTGTGTGGGAGGTGCCTGCGTTGACCTTCCTGTCAGCCCGGACGGCATAATCTTTGGCAGAGTGCTCAGAGGTGATGAGAAGATGGGTTGCTCTCCCTCTGGAGTCTATTTTGAGAGGGATGAGGGACTTTTCAGGTCAAGGTATGTCTTCAGAGATGGAAGGCTCAGCTTTGCAGAGTTTTACGATAAGAATAGAGACAGAAAGCTTACTCTCAGCTATCTTGAATGGTCAAGGGAAGGTTATGCAAGAGCCATAAGAATTCATACAGAGGGTATAAGCCTTACCCTCACAGTGGATAGTTTAAAATTTTAGCTATGTATCCTGTACTGATAGAAGTATTTGGCATAAAGATATACACCTACGGGGTTCTCGTGGCCCTGGGGGCGCTCCTTGCCTACTGGCTCATGCTCAGGTTTGCAAAGAAAGAAGCCATAAACCCAAACCACGTGGAGAATACGCTTCTTCTTGCCCTTCTTCTTGGCATAGTGGGTGGAAGGCTTTCTTATGTGATAGAACACCCCGAGCAGGTTCAGAGCCTAAAGGACATACTCGCCATATGGAATGGGGGTATGAACTTCTTCGGGGGTCTTGTGGGTGGAGTGCTTGGGGCGCTTGTGGGAATGCTAAAATACCGCCTGCCCTTCTGGAAGACCGCAGATATGGCGGTGGTTTCCCTCAGCATAGCCCATGCCATTGGAAGACTGGGATGCACCTCTGCGGGGTGCTGTTATGGTAAGCCCTTTCCAGTTGATGGTTCTGTCCTTCCGGGTATACATATTTCTGACAGGTTTCCCTTCTTCTACGTGGTCTTTCCTCCAGGTGCGGTTGCACCTCCCTATATGCCCCTCTATCCCACCCAGCTCATGGAATTCTCCGGTCTGATTCTTATCTTTCTTATACTCCTCCTGGCATACAGGAGAAAGCCCTTTGATGGCTTTGTCTTTTCCCTCTATATGCTCCTGTATGGTATTCTCAGGTTTTCCCTTGAGTTTTACAGGGGGGTAACGCCCCCAATTCCTGGAGTTGGGCTCACGTGGAATCAGGTGGTTGCCCTGCTTATGGTCTTCGCTTCTGTGGTTCTCGCCCTCTGGCTTCTGAGGGAAAAAAGACATGAAAAAGTGGCTTAGAAGGCTTTTAATTTTTGGCATAATAGTTCTGGTGCTTGGCTTTCTGAGTTCTTTGCTTTCAAGAGTTCCCGTCGGCGACAGGGTGGCAGTCATAAAGGTAAAGGGTGCCATAATTGAGCCCGACAGGATAGTATCAAGAATTCAGCAGGCAAAAGAGGACAAAAGCATCAAGGCCCTCGTGCTGAGAGTTGACAGCCCGGGAGGCTCTGTGGGAGCCTCTCAGGAGATATACAGAGCCCTTGAGGACTTTAAAACTTCCGGAAAGCCTCTGGTGGTCTCCATGGGAAATGTGGCCGCCTCTGGTGGGTACTACATATCTGCACCTGCGGACGTGATATTTGCCAACCCCGGAACCATAACAGGCAGTATAGGAGTCATAGTTCAGCATACGGAGCTCAAGGACCTCTTTGAAAGGCTTGGAATAAAGACCACAGCCATAAAGACGGGCAAGTTCAAGGACACCCTATCCCCCTTTAGGGAACTGACGCCCGAGGAAAAAGAGTATCTACAGAGGACCATAGAAGATGCCTATGAACAGTTCCTTCAGGCTATCCTTAAATACCGCTCAAAGAAGATAAGTGAACAGAAGCTAAAGGAAATAGCAGACGGGAGAATCTTCACGGGCAGGGTAGCAAAGGAGCTGGGTCTTGTGGACGAGCCTGGAAACCTTCAGGATGCCATAAACAGGGCGAGACAACTGGCAGGGGTGCCCGGGGCTAGGGTCTTCTATATGGAGGAAAGAAGAGGTCTTATAAGAAGGCTCATGGAGGAGGACTTTGAGGGCTTTTTAAATCATTACCCCTTCATGCTCTATTACATCATGAGATAAAGGCATATCCCCCATATCCCACAACTCTGCTCCTGTCCCCAGATGCCTTTGCTGAGGTGCTGTAATGCACAAGGATTGCCCTCATATTTTTTCCCTTTGCATAAAGCAGAGCGCCCTCTATGCCCTTTTTACCACAGGCTTCACACCATCCCTTTTGCTCTTTGTCCCCGTACAGAATCCACGCATGGCAGTGGCTGTCAAGTCTTTTTGCAGTTTGTTCATCATAGTAATGGCTGAGGTCCGAGCTTATCACAAAGAGTGTATCCTCCTTGCAGAAGTGTTCAATAAGTTTCTTTAATTCCTGTGCCCTGACCCTTCCATAAACTACAGGGATTAGCAGAAATTCACCGAGGGCAAGCTGGAGGAAGGGGAGCTGAACCTCAAGGGAGTGTTCCCACAGGTGCGGCTCATCCTGGAAAAATTCCCTCCTTTCCCCTGCATATTTCTCAACGCTTAACCTGTCCACAAACACCCTTCCCAGGGGTGTTTCAAAGGCTTCAAAGCTCCCAAAGGAATAACCATCAAAGTCTACAAAATGAGAGGGTCCGATGAGAAGCACCCTCCTTATGAGTTTGTCTTTGATGAGGGAGTAGACTTTCCCTGCAGTTCTTCCAGAGTAATCGTATCCCGCATGGGGTGCTATAAGACCCATTACTTCACCCCTGGGCTCTAAGGTCTCTTCCATCAGCTCTTCTACCCTTCTTTTCAACTCATACGGGTCTGAAGGGTAAAAGTAGCCCGCCACCGCTGGTTTTCTGACTATCATGGGTTTAAATTTAAACCTGTGAAAGCTGTTGCATGGCTCAGTGAAAGGAAAGATGGAAAGATATTGTGTAAAGCCTGCCATCAGAGATGCCTTCTTGGAGAAGGAGAATACGGGAAGTGCGGGGTGAGGGTAAAGGAAGGCGATAGCCTCTACCTGACAGTTTATGGACTTGTGTCCGCCATAAACGTTGACCCTATAGAGAAAAAGCCCCTCTATCACTTTCTACCTTCTACCCACAGCCTTTCCATAGGCACAGTGGGCTGTAACTTTTCCTGTCAGTTCTGCCAGAACTGGGAAATTTCCCAGTATCCCCAGACGCACAATTACGAGGTTTTTGGTGAAGAGATGAATCCGGAAGAAATCGTGAGACTCGCAGAGCTTTACAGAACCCCCTCCATATCCTACACCTACAATGAGCCTGTAATCTTCTTTGAATTTGCCTATCATGTGATGAAACTTGCAAGGGAGAAAGGTATAAGGAATGTTTTTGTCACGAGCGGATACGAAACTGAAGAGGCAATAGACACAGCCTTACCCTGCCTTGATGCCATGAACATAGACCTGAAGTCCTTTTCAGATGATTTTTACAGAAAAGTGTGCGGTGCAAGGCTAAAGCCAGTTCTGAAGACCATAGAATACGCTTTCAAGAGGGGAATATGGATTGAGATAACCACGCTTCTGATACCGGGATACAACGACTCTGAGAGGGAGATAAAGGAAATAGCCCGTTTTATAGCAAGTCTTTCTAAAGACATACCCTGGCACGTATCCAGGTTCTTCCCCGCATACAGGATGCTGGATGTTCCCCCAACCGCAATAGAAAAGCTGAAAAGAGCTTATGAGATTGGCAAGGAGGAGGGGCTTAACTTCGTCTATGTAGGCAACTACTGGAATGAGGACCTTGAGTCCACTTACTGCCCAGGCTGTGGTAAAAAGGTAATAGAAAGGCTTGGCTACAGGACAGTGAACCACCTTAGAGACGGAGCCTGTTCTCAATGTGGATACAAACTACCTGGCGTATGGTCATGAGCGTGCCCGGGGGGATTTGAACCCCCGACCTTGGGTTCCGGAGACCCACGCTCTGTCCAGCTGAGCTACGGGCACTGAGGGGAATTATAATATACCCATGTTCAGAGAAAAGGTCAAAAGCTTTCACTTTGTGGGAATTGGCGGAATCGGAATGAGTGGTATAGCCCAGATACTTCTTGAGCTCGGCTATGAGGTCTCTGGCTCAGATATAAGGGAGAACAAGAACACGGAACTGCTAAGAAAAAAGGGTGCGAAGGTTTACATAGGACACTCGGAAGAAAACCTGAAAGATGCTCAGGTTGTAGTCTACTCCTCGGCGGTTTCGGAAGAAAATCCAGAGATAAAAAGGGCTAGGGAGCTTGGTATACCCGTCATACCCAGGGGTGAGATGCTCGCAGAGCTCTTCAGGCTGGGCGAGGGCATAGCCATATGCGGCTCTCACGGGAAAACCACCACCACCTCCATGATAGCTCATGCCTATCATGAAGCCGGACATGACCCCACTGTTCTCATAGGCGGGGTCCTTCAGAGGTTTGGCTCCAACGCAAAGCTGGGTAAGGACAATCTCATAATCTCAGAGGCGGATGAGAGCGACGGCAGTTTTCTAAAACTTCTGCCCACAGTGGCAGTCATAACCAACATAGACAGGGAGCACATAGGCTTTTACAGAGACCTTGAGGATATAAAGCAGGCATTTCTCAGGTTTGCAGATGCTGTGCCCTTTTATGGCTTTGTAGTGCTCAATTGGGACGACGAAAACTGCAGGTGGGTAGCAGAGAGGACTCATAGAAGGGTGGTGAGCTTTGGTATTCGGTCAGTGGCAAACTACACTGCTGAGAATCTCAGGCTCGTAGATGGCAGATATGCCTTTGAGGTCTGGCACGATGGGCAAAAGCTTGGTGAAGTTCATCTTGGTGTGCCTGGCAGGCACAACGTTTACAACGCCCTTGCCTGCTTTGCCGTATGCCATCAGGCAGGGCTCAGTTCTGAGGATGTGGTCAGAGCTCTTGAAGGCTTCAGGAATGCAGAGAGAAGGCTTGAATTCAAGGGCTACTTCAGAGAGGCCCCAGTTTATGACGACTACGGACACCACCCTACGGAGATAAGAGCGGTTATAAATGCCATAAGAGATATGCATCCTGAAAAGCGTCTCTTACTCGTTTTTCAGCCTCACAGGTATTCAAGAACTTACCATCTTTTTGAGGACTTTATCAGCGTGCTGAAGGAGGCAGACCTCTGCCTTCTTGCGGACATATACCCTGCTGGTGAGAAAAACTCCTATGGAATAAAAGCAGAAGAAATTGCAGCCAGGGCAGGCTGTGTTTACTGTCCTACAAAGGAAGAACTCTTTGAAGCCCTTGAGGAAAAGGTTTCTGATAACCATGTGCTTCTCTTTATGGGTGCAGGCAGCATATCAAAGTGGTGCGAGGAGTTTCTGGCTCTGAAAAGGGTATGAAAGGTATTTCTGGAAAAGAATGGGTTCTTCTCAGCGAGTTTATAAAGCCTGAGGCGGACCTTTCTGAAAGGCTTGGACCTCTGAAAGCTCAACTCCTCGCCAACAGAAATCTCGGTGAAGAGGCTCTGGAAAGCAGGCTCAGTAGGCTTCTTCCACCCTTTGGCATTCCAAACATACAGGAGGCTGTAGAACTCATAGGTAGCTACGTAAAGAGGGGCAAGAGGATAGTGATATTTGGAGATTACGATGTGGATGGTATAACGGGCACAGCCATACTCTACCACCTTCTGAAAAAAGCTGGTGCAAGGGTTCTGCCTCTTCTCCCTTCAAGAAAGAGGGGCTACGGGCTTACAAAAGAGCTTGTCATCAAGCTCAGCAGGTATGCGGACCTTCTCATAACCGTGGACAACGGAAGCACTGCAGTGGAAGAACTGAGCCACTCAACTATACCCGTTATAGTGCTTGACCACCACAATCTGCCTGAGGATATGCCAAGAGCTCTAATGGTGAACCCAAAGCTCGGAGAGGGGGGAGAACTCAGAGAGATAGCCTCCTCAGGACTTGTTTTTTATATGTCTGCACTTCTGAGGAGGAGCCTGGAGCTTGACCTGGATGTGCGTAACTATCTGCACCTTGCCTGTATGGGAACTGTGGCAGACGTTATGCCCATGAACTTGATAAACAGGATACTTGTCTCTAACGGTATAAGACTTCTGAACCATGTGCTGAAGGGTGGCTTCCATGCACCCGGCATAAGGTTTTTGATGGAAAGGTCAGGCATTAGGGACGAAGTGAGCTCAAGGGACATTGCCTTTTCCCTTGCACCGAGGCTGAACGCACCCGGCAGGGTTGCCAAGCCTTATGTGGCACTCAAGCTGCTTCTCGAAGATAAGGAAGAAAAGGCAAGGGTCCTGGTGGAAAGGATAGACAGGCTAAACCAGCACAGAAGGCAGTTGAGCCATCTGGCCTTTGATAAGGCTATCCAGCAGGCTCGTGAGCAGAGCCAGCAGAGTGTTATCATAGTCAAGCTTGAGGACTGGGCTGGAGGTGTTGCGGGTATAGTGGCTGGCAGGCTCTCGGCACTCTTCTCAAAACCTGCCGTTGTCATATCAGTGGGTAAGGAATATTCAAGCGCCTCCGTGAGAGGAGTGGAAGGTATGGATGTGCACTCAATACTCAAAAGACTTTCCCATCTTTTTGTTAAATGGGGTGGACATGCCTCTGCGGCAGGCTTCACCATAAGAACAGAAAACATACCAGAATTTGAAAGCCTGGCAATACCTCTTTTCTCCGAACTCTCTTCAGAGGAAGGAAAACTATACATAGACATGACCCTTCCCCTGTGCCATGTGGACCAGGAGCTATACCAGACCATTAAAGAGCTTGAGCCCTACGGTGAAGGTTTTCCTGAGCCTGTATTTCTGTCTGAGCCCCTGAACCTCAGGCTTGTGGGTGGCAGCAGGGAGAGGCTCATGTTTAGGGTTGAGGGCTTCAATCTGCTTTCCTGGGACAGCAATATAAATGGAAGACTACCCCTTCCCGGGGCAAAACCAAGAAGAATAGTCTATCAGCCAGACAGGAGAAGACCCAACACGCTCCTGCTGGTGGATGTGGAGGTCTGATTGGCTCTGGGAAGAAGTCACGACTTTGTGAACCTCCTTGCCCTCCCTGCATGTCTGTATTACCTGCCAAAGGAGTTCTACCTTCCCTTCACAGCTGGATACCTCTTTGGAACCTTCTTTCTCTCTCCAGACCTTGACCTTTCCCGTTCAAAACCATCAAAAAGGTGGAAGACTCTGAAAATTGTCTGGAGACCTTATCAGCTCCTTTCAAAGCACAGGGGAGCATCCCACATACCCCTTCTGGGCACTTTTCTAAGGCTTGCATACTTTTCCTTCATGTTTCTGTTCCTTTACTTTGTCCTGCTGGGTATTTCCTCTGAGTATCTGCCCCAGTTGAAGGACCTTCTCCTTAGCTTTGACCCCTTTGACTTTTTCTCAGAGCTTGCCCATAGAGAAGAGGTCTTCTACTTTGCACTGGGAGTGGTCCTCTCTGAAGTTTTTCATGTGCTTCTTGACCTTTTGACCAGCACCTTTAAAAGGTTTAAAATATAGAGGGTGAGACTTTTAATACTTGCCTCCGAATCAAAGAGGAGGGTTCAGATACTCAGCATGCTTGGCTTTAAGTTTCTGGTGATACCTTCTTATGTGGAAGAGAGCCATCAGGGCAGGCCCATACTTACCGCAAGGAGGCTCGCCTTCAAAAAGGCTTTTACCGTATGGAAAGATTACAAGTTTGCCACTGTGCTGGGAGCAGACACGCTTGTGGTGCTTGGAAACAGAATAATGGGGAAGCCCAGAGACAGGGAAGAGGCAAGGCAGATGCTTGTGAACCTTTCGGGAAGATGGCACAGGGTGATAACAGGCGTCTGCATAATATCTCCCAGAAAAAGGGTGAGCTTCCATGACACAGCATGGGTCAAATTTAGACAGATGGGAAGGGAGGAGATAGAGGAATACATTTCCACCGATGAACCCATGGACAAGGCAGGTGCCTATGCGGTGCAGGGCATGGGTGCGAGGTTTGTGGAAAAGATAGTGGGGGACTTCTACACGGTTATGGGTCTTCCTGCCAGCAGAACCTACAGGGTGCTTAAAGATGTTCTGGATTAGTCTTCTGATTCTGTTTTTGACGAGCTGCTCAGCGGTGGTAAGCAGAGAGGAGGGCAAAGTGGACGTGGGTGGAGGCGTTCAGATACAGATTCAGCACAGGAGGTGACGCATGCCGCTAAAGTTGGGAGAAAAGGCGAAGGATTTTGAGCTGCCAGAGAGAGAGGGCCACTTCCATTCTCTGGCAGAAACTGTTGGCTATAAACTTCTTGTTTTCTATAAGGTTACCTGCCCTGCCTGTCAGCTCACGTTGCCTTTTGTAGAAAGGCTCCATAAGCTCTACGGGCATGTGGTGACAGTTTGGGGCATAGCTCAGGACCCGGAGCATGCGGTGCGGGAATTTGCAAAAAAATACGGATTGACTTTCCCTCAGCTCGTAGACTATCCAGACTACTGGGTATCTGTTGATTATGATGTGCAGATTGTGCCCACCATCTATCTCATAGACCCGGGAGGACAAGTAGACTTTGTAAGCCACTCTTTTGTGAAGTCTGAACTCAGAGAGCTCAACGAGAGGCTCGCCTCCATATCTGGACAGGCTCCGGAGGATATCTTCGCAGGTCAGCGTGTCCCCGAGCTAAAACCTGGCTGAGGCTCAAGAAGCAGGCGTTAGGTTAACGCCATGAGCTGTGATAGATTGAGGGAGATAGAGGAGAGAATTGAGAGAGCCTGTGAGCGTGCAGGTAGAAAAAGGGAAGAGGTGCTCCTCCTTGGAGCCTCAAAGGGCGTTCCCTCTGAAAAGCTCAGGGAGTTTTTCCACTGCGGGCTGAAGACTTTTGGAGAAAACAGGGTTCAGGAGTTTCTCAAAAAATACCAGGAGCTTAGAGACCTTCCCATAGACTGGCACTTTATAGGCAGGCTTCAGAGCAACAAGGTAAAGTATATCATAGACAAAGTTAGCCTCATACACTCTCTGGACAGGGAAAGCCTGCTGGAAGAGCTTCAGAAAAGGGCAGAGAAACTTGGCAGGGTTCAGGAGGTTCTCATAGAGGTCAACTTGGGGGGTGAAGAGACAAAGGGTGGAGTTGAACCAGAAAACCTCAGGTCTTTCTTTGAAAATTGTCTTCAGATGCAGAACATAAAGGTTCTGGGTCTCATGTGTATCCCACCCTACAGGGAAGACCCTGGGGAGGTCAGAATCTACTTTGCCCTTCTCAGAAGGCTAAGAGAGCAGCTCCAGGAGGAGTTTAAGTTGGAACTTCCCCACCTCTCCATGGGTATGTCCCAAGACTTTGAGACCGCAATAGAAGAAGGTGCCACCATAGTGAGGATAGGGACACTACTGTTTGGAGGCAGAAGTTAGATAGACCTCCCTTACAGGGAAAGGTATCTTTATACCTTCTTCCTCGTATCGTCTTTTAAGTCTTTTTATAAACTCGTGCCTGAGAATGTGCTGGCTGTCAAAGTCCTTTGCCCTCAGTATCACGTTAAAGTTGATGGAAAAATCCCCAAAGGCAGTAAAGCGAATTCTTGGTTCAAAGTCCGGCACAGCACCCTCCACTTCTCTCTGCACCTCTCTTGCTACTTCTAGGGTGACTCTCTCTACCTTCTCCAGATCACTTTCGTAAGATACTCCCACAGGGACTATCACATTCATCTCCGGCTGGGGCATGTGGAAGTTGGTTATGATGGAGGTGGATATCTTGGAGTTGGGCACTATTATGAGGTTGTTGGCAGGCTGTCTGAGGATGGTGTTTCTCCAGGTGATGTCTTCCACAAAACCCTCCTCGCCACTCTGAAGCCTTATGTAG
Organism: Aquificaceae bacterium; assembly: GCA_037481935.1. Classification (NCBI taxonomy): domain Bacteria; kingdom Pseudomonadati; phylum Aquificota; class Aquificia; order Aquificales; family Aquificaceae; species Aquificaceae bacterium. Next base: position 92,566 of record JBBFKQ010000006.1, read on the forward strand.
TCTCCAACCTTTATCTGCCTTGTGGCAAGCACATGAAAACCTGCAAAGAGGTTTTCCAGCGTGTCCCTGAGAGCCAGAGCCACCGCCAGACCTCCCACACCGAGGGCCGTAAGTATGGGGGTTATGGCTATGCCAATCTTGTCAAGAGCAACGAGCACACCCACGAGGAGAACCACCACACGGGCAAACTGCACCACAAGAGAGGTGGCTGGCATATCCTCCCTGTAGCGACTCATATACAGTTTCAGAAAGCCTCCTACGAGTCTTGATAGAAGTAGAGCAAAGGAGAGGATGAAGATAACCCACAGGAACTTATCTTTGAAGGCAATCATGCCTTTTGGCAGCCTGACCTCTTCAGAAAGGAGATAGATAGCAAGCAGAAAAGACCATAAGGTGGGCATAAATCTTAACGCATCCACAAGCACCTTATCCCAGCCCCATGGTGTTTTCTGGGAAAGTTTTCTCAGCTTGTAAAACAAAACCTTTTCTGCAAAGAATCCGGCAACAGGAATAGCCAGGAGTATCAGGACGAGCGGTGCATACTCTCTGAATATGTTCATCTTTTAGATTTTATCAGGGCGGGCAGACGCCCGCCGGAGCTTTTATACGTAGTTTCTGGCTATGATAATGAGGCCTGTGCCGATAAAGACGACCGCCCAGAGTATGACTATGAAAACAGAGGCCTCTCCAAGGTGGTATTCTGTCTCGCTGGCCTGGTAGACCTGACCCTTTGGAGTCCTGCCTGCCCTGTATGCCATCCACCAGGCATAGGCATAGAGAATAAGACCGGTAAGGGTTGTTCCCAGAAAAAGCATGGGACTGAGCCACTCAAGGTTTACCTTGTATTCGTATATGGAGTATCCGAAGCGTGCGGTGGAGGCAACCCTCAGGTATTCTCTAAAGACTGCAATAAGAAGAGTTGCCACCGTGCCTGCTACAAGAGAAGGGATTGCCATACCAACAGGATTTTTCTGGGCTATAAATATTACCCCGGCGCAGAGCAGTAGTCCAAGAACCGAGAGCCATGAAAAGATGCTTCCCTTTGCCTGCCACTCAGAAGGAATTGAAAGTATGTAGAGGATATGGAAAACAATCCAGCCAGCACCGCCCACAAGAGCCAATTTTGCACCCAGCCTTGCGGAGAAATCCACATAGCTCTTTTCAAACTCAGGTCTTTTGCCAAAATACCATGCGTAGAGCATCATAAACACGCCTGTGACTGCCACGGCGGGGAAAACCAGAAAGGCAAGATATCTGAATATGTTGAACTTATAGATGTTCCATCCAGAGTGGTTCATGGTTGTCCCGCCAGAAGTATACCATTCTACCCACTTTTCAGGATAAAGAGCCTGATAGTTGACTACGTGGATAATAAAGCCTACAAGCAAGAGAAAGATGACACCACCTATGGAAAAGAAGATAGCCAGTTGAGGCTTCATCTTTGTAAAGTATGCACCCCATATAAGATAGTAGCCAATCAGAAGAAAAACTATGAACATAATATACCAGCTTGCCGAGAGGTTGGCAGAGGCATACCAGAGGGGGTCGTATATGACCTGATAGAATAGAAGCGGTGCCACACCAAGCACTATGGCAAGAGAAACTGAGACCTTGGAAAGCTCCAGCATGGCTCGCGCAAGCCTCTGGTGGTTTTCATCTCTTCTCGTAAAGCCATAGATGGCATAGAAAAGCCCACCTATTGAGGTCCAGACAAAGAGTATGTGAAGAGCCCATGTGAGCACCTGCAGAACCTGCATCACCACAGGGAAAAAGGGTGCTCCTGCCGGGTCAGCCATCGCCTTTAGCATAGCACCCACCTCTGCGGGGGACTGCCCGGCGAAGGCAAGCCTGCCACCAAGGAGCATGAGAGCAAGCAAACCAAGCAAAAACCACCTTGTAAGGTTTTGATAGACCGTAATACTCATGACAGCACCTCCTTATCTATGTGCCTCAAGACTGATTTTTGGCACTTCAATCTTTGCAGAAACCCGTCCGCCCTTTGAGACCATGTCCGCTATGTAGGCGGAAAGAGCTCTGAGCTCCTCATCCTTACCCACAAAGTAGGGCATGTAGGCAGGGTGGTTCTGAGGTGTGAGGTAGTTAGAAAGGAAGCCATAGACGGCTTCTTCGCTGGTCATACCCTCAAACTTCTTCGCAAAAGGTCTTAGACCCGTATTACCCGTCACGTTGTGGCAACCAGAACACTGAAGTATTGCCACCGCCTTGCCTGCCATTATTTTGTTCTCCGGTGTGATGGTCTTTAGACCCTCCGGCACAAAGGCGTTTACTCTCAGAAAACCCTTTTCGTTTATCGTGTTTATCTCAGAGTGTATGCCCTTTGCAGGCACATCTCTGGCTATAATCTGGTTTACCCATACAAACTCACCAGCCACGTAGGGCTTGCGGATTGTTTCCCTTATCTTCTCCTCTGGGTAGACGCCCATGAAAAAGATAAGAGCATATATGGGGTATGCGATGTAGGGTCTTGCCAGCGTGGGTTTTATTGAGGTCAGCACAAAGTGTGCAAGAACTACGAGCAATATGGCAAATATAAGGGCGTAATACCACTTGGGAATTATGCCCGCAAGCATTATAAGACTTCTTTCTGGCAGTGTGGAGACATACCATCCAAAGAACATGCTTCCAAATACAAGCCCACCAATGCCCCAATAGGACATGGTCCTGACTATATCCTTGTAGACCTTTTCTGAGATATCCTTTTTCATCAGGCTTGCGATGACTATGCCTATGGTGCCCGCTATGGCAAACATGAAGGAGCTTCTCATCAGAAGATGGGGGAAGTAGTTTTTGTTGTAAAAAGCGTCCAGGATGTTGCCGGTTGTAAACCACTTTTCATGTCCGGGGGAGAGCATAAAGGAGAGTATGCCCACGATAATGTACATGGTCGCCCATGAGCCTACGGCAAAGGTCCAGGCAAGCCTGAGCCAGCTCCTCTGGTCAATCCTTCCAAGGGTGTAATACAGAATATAGACAAGGGTAACCTCTGCCACAAACCATATCCACTCCGCCGCCCAGACCCACACAAAGTTGTGAATAAGGGCTGAGATTCCCCGTGGGTTTGCTACTGTGGCAGAAAACCATATTCCAGGACCGGTTATGGAACCAGACACATAGGAAAAGACCAGCAGTGCCAGAAGATACTTCTTGATGTAGTCGTATATCTGGGGGATGTTCTCTCTGTAGGCTTTGGTGGCAAGGTAGGCAAGCAGGATTGACGCACCCACTGAGGTGTGGGACGCCAGCACATGAATAGAGGCTATGATGGCAATGACCGTGGCACTGCCTACTGTGGGCACATACCACATGGGCTGGAAACCAAGCACATCCATGTTAGCACCTCCTGTGGTTTTAACATGACTTTAACATTAATATAACATGATTTTTCTCAATGTCAATCCTGAACTCTGTCTTTTGACCACAGGCTATAATTGACCTGATGGAGAGAAGAGCTGGCATACTTCTTCACATAAGCTCTCTGCCTTCAGACTTTGGTATAGGAGACCTCGGACCTTCCGCTTACCGCTTTGTAGACCTTCTTGCGCAGTCAGGTCAGAGCCTCTGGCAGGTTCTGCCCCTCAGCCCCACAGAGCCAGAGCACGGGAACTCTCCCTACTTTTCCAGCTCCCTCTTTGCGGGAAACCCCATCCTCATAAGCTCCGAGCTACTCTATCAGGATGGGCTCATAGACAGAAACACCCTAGAGAGCATCAAGTTAGAGCCCTCAGACCGCGTAAACTATCAAGAAGTCTACAGGCTCAAAGAGTTTGTGCTCCAGAAGGCTCTTGAAAACTTTAAAGAAGACGAAGACTTCCAGCGCTTCTGCGAAGAAAACCGCCTCTGGCTTGAGGATTACGCAAGGTATACCGCCATAAAGAAAAGGACCAGAAAGCCCTGGTGGGAGTGGAAGGACATGCCGGAGATATCAGAGGAGGACATAAGAAAAGAAAAGGCAGTTCAGTATCTTTTCTTCAGGCAGTGGAGTTCTCTCAAAGCCTACGCCAGCTCAAAGGGGGTGCTTCTTGTGGGAGACCTGCCCATATACCCTGCACCCGACAGTAGCGACGTGTGGGCAAACAGAGAGCTTTTCAAGCTGAGAGAAGATGGGCTTCCGCAGGTGGTTGCTGGCGTGCCCCCTGACTACTTTTCAAAAACTGGACAGCTTTGGGGAAACCCCGTCTACCACTGGGAAAGGCTAAGAGAGAGGGGCTTTGACTGGTGGCTTTTTAGGATAAGGCATGCTCTTAGGCTCTTTGACGTGGTCAGGCTTGACCACTTCAGGGGCTTTTCCGCCTTCTATCAGGTGCCCTACGGAGAAAAGACCGCAGAAAAGGGCTGGTGGGAAAAGGCGCCGGGTTATGAGCTCTTTGACGCCATAAAGAGGGAGTTTCCCCACATGCCTTTTATCGCAGAGGACCTCGGAACCATAGATGAGGAGGTAATAGCCCTCAGAGACCACTTTGGTCTGCCGGGCATGAAGGTGCTCGCCTTTGCCTTCTTTGAGAAAAACTCCACTCACCTTCCCCACAACCACAGGGAAAACTCTGTAGTCTACACCACCACCCACGACAACATGCCCATAAAGGGCTGGTTTTTTAGAGAACTCAGCGAATGGCAGAGAGCTAGAGTGCTTGACTACCTTAGCTATGCGCCAGATAGCATAAGCCATGCCATGGTCAGGCTTGCCCTGATGTCTGTGGCAAAATACTGCATCATCCCTATGCAAGATTTTTTAGGACTCGGAGAGGAGGGAAGACTTAACACGCCAGGTGTTTCTCACGGAAACTGGGAATGGAAGCTAAAAGCGATGCCAGAAGAAAGGCAGTGGGATTCTTTAAGGCACATCTGTGAGATTTATGAAAGATGTTAAAATATTAGTGTATGAAGGAAATCCTAAAAAAAGCCCTCAGGGAGAGCATAAATAGTCTTTATTCTCTTGAAATAAACCACTGTAACCTTGAACCACCCAGAGAAAGGGAGCATGGAGATTATGCTACAAACATAGCCTTTCTACTGGCGAGAGAGCTCAGGAAAAGCCCTGCACAGATAGCTCAGGAGCTTGTCAGCGTCTTGCCGGCAAAAGATTTTACCGCAGAGGCGGTAAGAGGTTTTATAAACTTCCGCCTTAAGCCTGAGTTCTTGAAGGCAGAATTTTCAAAGCTTCTGAGAGATGGAGGTAACTACTTCTTTCCTCCTGTAGAGAAACCAATCTTTCTTCAGGTGGAGTTTGTCAGTGCAAATCCTACAGGCCCTCTTCACGTGGGACACGGAAGGGGTGCGGTGGTGGGAGATGTGCTATCAAGGGTCCTCAAGAGGCTGGGGCACAGGGTAGTGCGCGAATACTACATAAACGACGCAGGCAATCAGGTCTACATGCTGGGGCTTTCTGTGCTTTACCGATACTACGAGCTTTTTGGAAAGGAGGACCCACAGCTTAGAGAGACCTTTGAAAAGGAAGGTTACAGGGGCAGGTATATTACAAAACTTGCAAAGGACCTCAAGGCCTTTTATGGAGAAGATTTGCTTGGAATAGAAAGGGAAAGGGCAATAGACATTACAAGAGAATACGCCCATAGAAGACTCCTTGAGGATATAAAAGATACCCTTGACCTTCTTGGTGTGAGTTTTGATGTGTGGTTCAGTGAAAGAAGCCTGCACAAAACTGGTCTTCTTGAGGAGGTAATAAACCTGCTTGTGGAGAAGGGCTATACCTACAAGCAGGAAGGGGCTCTCTGGTTTAAGAGCACAGCCTTTGGGGATGACAAGGATAGAGTTCTGAGAAAGTCTGACGGTTCATACACCTACTTTGCCTCCGACATAGCCTACCATTACCATAAGTTTCAGAGAGGCTTTGAAAGGGTGATAAACCTCTGGGGTGCGGACCACCATGGATATGAGAAAAGACTTATGGGGGCTCTGAAAGCCCTTGGAGTTCCAGAGGACTGGCTATGGGTGGAGTTTGTGCAGATGGTAAGGCTTATGAGCGGAGGGCAGGAGGTGAGGATGTCCAAGAGAACTGGGGAGTTTATAACACTTCAGGAGCTTCTTGAAGAGGTGGGAAAGGATGCGGTAAGGTTCATATTCCTCACAAAGACAGGCGATACACCCCTTGATTTTGACATAGACCTGGCAAAGAAAAACACCACAGAAAACCCCGTCTTTTACGTGCAGTATGCCCACGCAAGAATCAGGGGAGTCTTCAGGGAGGTTAGGGAAAGGTATGGAATAGACCCGGACGGTGAGGAGCTTACTCCCCATGTGCAGAGGCTGAGCTCTGAGGAAGACCTCAGGCTTATCAAGAGGTGCCTCTACATGAAGGATACCTTTGAGGCAGTAGCCCAGACCCTTTCCCCACACCTTATCACCTATTCACTGCTGGAGCTTTCAAAGGACTTTCACCACTACTACAACCACAACAGGGTAATGGTAGAAGACAGGAATTTGATGTTCTCAAGGCTTGCCCTCTTTAAGGGAGTAGAGGTTACTCTGAAGACCGCCCTTGACCTGCTTGGTGTGTCCGCTCCTGAGAAGATGTGAAGAGGTGCCTTAAAATATAAGCCATGAAGCTGACTGTAGTTGGAGGAGGATACGTAGGGCTTACCACGGGGGTTTGCTTTGCCCACCTTGGGCACGAGGTAATGGTGGTGGAGAAGGTTCCGCAGAAGGTGGTGCTTTTAAGTGCCGGCAAATGCCCCATCTACGAGCCCGGTCTTGAGGAGCTTCTTCAGGAGAACCTGAAGGCGGGAAGGATAGCCTTTACCACGGAGCTGAGGGAGGGCCTGGAGTTTTCCCAAGTCATATTCATATGCGTTGGCACGCCTCAAAAGCCAGACGGCTCTGCGGACCTCTCTCAGGTGGAGGAGGTTGCCCGTGAGACTGCAAAGCTCATGACCTCTTACAAGCTCCTCATAGAGAAGTCCACCGTTCCCATAAACACCCACACGCTCATAAAAAAGACCGTCCAGAGGTATTTGAGAGACCCGGGCATTCCCTACGACGTGGCGTCAAACCCCGAGTTTCTCAGAGAGGGCTCTGCGGTGGAGGACTTTTTAAAGCCCGACCGCATAGTGGTAGGAGTGGAGAGCGAAAGGGCAAAGAAGGTCTTTGAAGAACTCTACAAGGAATTTGATTGTCCCATCATCTACACAGACCCATCAACCGCAGAGCTTATAAAGCATGCCAGCAACTCCTTTCTGGCTATGAAGATATCCTTTATAAACATGGTCGCCGACCTGTGCGAGAGGGCGGGTGCGGATGTAAAGCTGGTGGCAGACGGTATGGGCTACGACAGGAGGATAGGCAGAGCCTTTCTCAACGCAGGCATAGGCTACGGGGGTTCATGTTTTCCAAAGGATGTGAAGGCTTTCATCAGGATGGCACAGGATTACGGGCTTGACTTTGGGCTTTTGAGGGAAGTGGAAAGGGTCAATCAGGAAAGACCCGTAAGGTTCGTGGAAAAGGTCAAGGGCGTCCTCTGGAGCGTCAGGGGCAAAAGGCTTGCTGTGTGGGGACTTTCTTTCAAGCCCAACACCGACGACATAAGAGAAGCACCCTCTATAAGGATAGTGGAAATGCTCCTCAGAGAGGGTGCAAGGCTAAGCCTATACGACCCAAAGGCCATTCAAAATTTCAGGCTTCTGTTTCCAGAGGGTGGGCAGATAAGCTATGCAGAAGACATGTATTCTGCGGTGGAGGGTGCGAGCGCGCTTCTTATCCTTACCGAGTGGGAGGAGTTCGTAAGGGCTGACCTCAGAAGGGTAAAGGAGCTCATGGAGCTTCCCATCATAGTGGACGGCAGGAACATCTACGAACCCCAGGAGGTCAGAGCCCTGGGCTTTGAATACTACCCCACGGGAAGATGAGGGTTCTGATAACCGGCGTTGCGGGCTTTATAGGCTCGCACCTTGCGGAGAGGTTTCTGAGGGAAGGCTTTTTCGTGATAGGCATGGACAACTTTCTGACGGGTTCTCCCGACAACATAGCCCACCTTTTTGAGAACAGAAATTTCCACTTTATCCACTACAACGTGGTCAACTACCTGTATGTGGAGGGTTCGGTTGACCTTGTTGTTCATCTGGCGTGCCCCGCTTCACCTGTGGACTACATGAACCATCCCATACACACCATGAAGGTGGACTCTCTGGGCACCCTGAACACCCTCGGTCTTGCAAAGTTGAAGAAGTCACGCTATGTTTTTGCCTCTTCCTCCGAAGTCTATGGTTCTGCTCAGGTCCATCCTCAGCCGGAAGATTACTGGGGCTATGTAAACCCGGTAGGACCAAGAAGCGTATACGACGAAGCCAAAAGGTTTTCCGAAGCCCTGTGTATGGCATACCATCGGGAGCACGGGCTTGATGTGAGAATTGCCAGAATCTTCAACACCTACGGTCCAAGGATGAGAAGGAAAGATGGGAGGGTAATACCCACCTTCATAGAAAAGGCTCTCAAAGGTGAACCCCTGCCAGTGTATGGAGACGGCTCGCAGACAAGGAGCTTCTGCTACATAGATGACCTTGTAGAAGGTCTTTTCAGACTTTCTACCGTGGAAGGTCTTGCAGGGGAAGTGGTAAATCTGGGAAAGCCCGAGGAGGTTTCTATTCTTGAGCTTGCCAGAAAAATCGTTGAGCTGTCAGGTTCTACCTCAGAGATTGAATTTCTCCCGCCCAGACCCGATGACCCACCAAGGAGGTGTCCCGATACGCGCAAGGCGGAGAGCCTGTTGGGATGGTCTCCCAGGACCCAGCTTGAAGATGGTCTGAAAAAGACTGTGAGCTGGTTTATGAGATTATAATTATTTCTAAAGGAGGGTAAATGTGAAAAGGGAAAGGTTTATAATCCTTCTTGGAATACTTGTTGCCCTTGTGTTTTTTTACCTTGGTCTGAACGAGTGGCTAAAGACTAAAGAAGAACAGGTTCAACCACCACCTCTGGTTGTTAAACCATTGCCCCAAGAAAAGGAGACTGCTAAACCTGTTCCTCAAAAGGAAGAAGTGCCGCCTGTAGCTAAGGAAGCAAAGCAGGAAACATCTCAGCAAAAATCCGAGGGGAAACAACCCCCAAAAGGCAAAGAGCAGGATGTTATAGCTCAGAAGATAAGGGAGGAAAGAAATACGGTGAAGCCTGCTGAGAACAAGGCTGAGCCTAAGACTTCTGAGAGGAGGGAATCTCCAACCACGAAGCCTAAAACTTATACGGTTCAGCTAGGTGCTTTTAAAGGTAGGGAGGGTGCAGAAAGGGTGGCTGAAAAGGCAAAAAAGATGGGATACAGGGTAAACATAGTTGAAGAAGACAATTTTTACAAAGTCAGGCTTTCAGTCCGCACGGAGAACATAGAAGATGAATTGAGGAAGCTGAGGTCAGTCTTTGGCAGTGCAATACTAAAATGATAAGGGTATTTCTCCTGCTTATGTTTATCTTCTCCCTTTTTTCCTGTGCCGCAAGGCAGGAAGAAAGCACTAAAGGCCAGTGGCAGTATTTTTATGACCTCGGCATGTCTTCCTACATTGCCAAAAATTACTCGGAGGCAATAGCCAACTTCTTCAGAGCTTCACAGCTTGCACCCACAGAGTCAAAGGTCTGGAATGCCCTTGGTCTTGCCTACATGGAGGTGCAGGAATACCAGAAGGCGGAGAACGCCTTTTTGAGAGCGCTTCAGGTAGATAAGACTTATACGGAGGCAAGGCTAAATCTTGGAGTGCTTTATTACAGACAGAAGGACTACGAAAGGGCTCTGAAAGCTCTCAGAGAAGTCATAGAGGATGAAGCCTTTCCCCAGAAGCACATGGCCTTTTATTCTCTGGCAAAGGTCTATCAGGCCACAGAAAGGCGTGAAGATTATCTTGTTAACCTGCGCAAGGCTGTTGCTTACAATCCCATGTTCCTTGATGCACAGCTCGAGCTTGCACAGTTTTATGAAGGAGAGGGAGATTACAGCTCTGCAAGAGATGTTTATCAGCGTCTGATAAACAATGGAATGGGGAACCCATCCATATACCTGAGCATGGCGGGAGCCGAATACAGACTTGGGAACTACTCTTCTGCAAAGGATTACGTGAGAAGGGTTATTGAAGACAGGCAGACTACATCCCAGCTCAAGTCCCGGGCATATGAACTTCTCAGTCTCGTCCTCATAGCCGAGCAAGGCAGACAGAACATGCCAGGAATTCAGGAAAGAAGTGACACACAGCTAAGGCTCACACATCCACCTCAGCCATCAGAACCTCCTGCCCCTTCCAGAGACAGGACTGGCACACATCCAAAACCTCAGGAGACTGAGTCCACCCAGAAAACTGGAAAATTCTACAGAATACAGATTGGAGCCTTTTCTTCGGTCAATGCTGCAAAAACGTGGAGAGACAGGCTTGAGAGGGAGCTAAACCTCAAGGATGTGGTGATTGTAGAAAGCACGGGTGTATTCAAGGTTTTTTATGGCAGGTTTGAAAGCAGGGAGGAGGCCCTCAAAGAACTTGAGAGACTTCAGAGTCTGAACCTTTATGGCTTCATAGTTTATGAATAGTTAAAGGCTTTCCTTGGTTGATGGTATTCCACTGCCAGTAAGGCTGACAGCCTGCCTCAGGCTCAGCGCAAGTGCTTTAAAGCACGCCTCCGCCACATGGTGGAGTATCTTTCCAGCCAGGACCCTTATATGGATGGTGCTCTTGCTCTCCAGGGCGAAACCTTTAAAAAACTCCCATATGAGCTCAAAGTCAAAATCAGTTATCTTCCCCCTCAGGTTCATATCCTCGTAGAAAAAGAGAGGTCTTCCGGAGATATCTATGCTTGCAAGGGCAAGGGCTTCATCCATAGGAACTATGGCATATCCGTAGCGGTTTATACCCCTCTTATCTCCAAGTGCCTGCAGAAAAGCCATACCCAGGACAATGCCGGCGTCTTCAACTGTATGATGGTGTGAAACATGCACATCGCCCTCGGCATAAAGCTCTATGTCAAACCTTCCGTGTCTTGCTAAGGTTTCCACCATGTGAGTGAGGAAGCCGATTGGCGTCTCTACCCTGTAGTTTCCAGAGCCGTCAAGGTTCAGAGTCAGCTCTATTCTGGTCTCCCGTGTCTGCCGGGTAATATGGGCCTTCCTCATGTAGTATGTATTCTATCACAAATTCCCTCAGCGCCTGTGCTGGGTCCGCGTAGTAAACTTTTATGCCCATGTCAAGAAGGTAAAGCCTTCTGAGTAGTGAGCGGAGCTCTTCAGAGGAATTTTCAGCAATGTATTTTTTGAAGTTCATAACCTGAAACCTGTGCCTGACATCTACCTCAGAGAGGGCTTTTTCTAAATCCTGTCCACCTTCAACCAGGACCTTTGCAGTGTAGAGCTTTATGGTGTAGTTGACAAGAAGAGTAAGTATCTGGAGGGGGTGGGTTCCAGATCTCAGGATTGAGGTAAGGGAGTTAAGGGCTTTTTCGTAATCCTTGAAAAATACGGCGTCAACAAAGTCAAATATGCCCATCTCCCAGTCTGCCAGCACTATAGCTTTAACATCCTCAAGGGTTATGTGTTTTTTCCCATAGAGTATAAGCTTGTCAGTTTCGCCCTTCAGGGTCATAAGCTGATAGGAGGTTGCATCCAGAAGGTATTCGAGGGCCTCCTCCTCTATACCTATTCCTTCCCTCAGCAGTTTGTTTTTCACGAGCTCCCTTACCCTTCTTCTGTCTAGCTTGCCTGCATACAAAACATCACCTAGCTTTGACAGGCTCAGGAAGGGCTCCTTCTGAAGGTCCTTCTCCGTGAGTTTATAGCCCACGTAGAAAAAGACCTTCTTACCCCTTACCCTCTCAAGGTAAGATATAAAAGTCCTGTAGTCCTTAATGCTCTTGAAAAGCTCCTCAGCTCTGTAAAGGAACAGGGCCTCCTCACCCGTAAACATACCAGAGGTGCTTACGGCGCGGACAAGGTCCTGAGGGGTAAGTTCATCCCCCCACAGGATTCTTGTGGGCATTAGCTCTCTGAGCCTGTCAAGAAATGTCTTTACAACATACTCTTCTTCGCCATGTATGAGGTTTACTGCCTTTATCTGCCTCTTTTCAAGCCCCTTCTGATATTCAAGCAAGTTCATCAGCTGTGCATTGCCTTGAGGAAGTCTTTGTTAGTCTTGAATTTCTTGAGCTTGTCAAGGAGAAACTCCATGGCTTCTATGGGGTCCATGGTGGCAAGGAACTTTCTCAGAACCCATATCCTCTGGAGCTCCCAGTCTTCCAGAAGAAGCTCCTCTTTTCTTGTTCCAGACTTTTCTATGTTTATGGCTGGGAATATCCTCCTTTCCATGAGCCTTCTGTCCAGGTGTATTTCCATGTTGCCAGTGCCTTTGAACTCCTCGTATATAACATCATCCATCTTTGACCCCGTCTCTATCAGAGCGGTGGCTATTATGGTCAGTGACCCGCCCTCCTCTATGTTCCTTGCGGCACCAAAAAACTTCTTGGGTCTCTGAAGGGCTGTGGCCTCTATACCGCCGGTGAGCACCCTTCCTGTTGGGGGAGTCACCGCGTTGGAAGCCCTTCCAAAACGCGTCATAGAGTCAAGGAGTATGACCACATCCTGCTTGAGCTCCACGAGCCTTTTTGCCTTTTCTACCACAAGCTCTGCCACCTGCATGTGTCTCTCTGGAGGCTCGTCAAAGGTGGATGCAACCACCTCCGCACCCTCTCCCACTATCCTCCGCATCTCTGTGACTTCTTCTGGCCTTTCGTCAATGAGAAGAATGATGAGGTGCACCTCAGGGTGGTTTTCTATGAGGGCCTTTGCCACCTTCTGAAGAAGGACGGTTTTACCCGCCTTTGGCGGTGCCACTATCATACCCCTCTGCCCCTTGCCTATGGGGGCAATGAGGCTTATGACTCTGGTAGAGAGTTCTGTTGGGGATGTTTCAAGGTTGAACCTTTCTGTTGGATGGTAAGGGGTGAGCTTTTCAAACTGAGGTCTTGCCCTGAGCACTTCAGGGTCTGGCGGAAGGCCATTGACAGACTCAATCTTTATAAGAGCCTGATACTTTTCTTTCTCCTGAGGTGGTCTTGCAAAACCTATTATGGTGTCCCCGGTTCTCAGGCCAAACCTTTTTATCTGTGAGGGAGCCACATAAACATCCGTATAGCTTGGCATGTAGTTGTTCTCTGAGCTCCTTATGAAGCCGTAACTCTCTGGCAATATTTCAAGCACGCCCTTTACAAAGTTCAGGCCTTCCTCTTTTGCCTGCACTGTGAGTATTTTCTCTATGAGCTCTTCCTTCCTGAGCCCTGTTACCCTTGAAAGCTCAAGGTCTCTGCCTATTTTCTGCAGTTCCTGAAGGGACAGCTTTTTAAGCTCTTCAAGATTATAGACCTTCTTTTCCTGCACCTGCTCCATACTCAAAAACCTCCTTTATTTTCCTATACAGAACCTTGAAAATATACTTCCCAGCACATCTTCAGTGCTTATAACCCCAAGAATTTCTTCCAAGTAGCTAAGGGCTTCCCTCAAATCAAGCATGATTATCTCTGGAAATATGTCTTTTCTCTTCAGTCTGTATACTAATGATTTTAACACTTCCAGGGATTTTTTCAAGAGGTTTTCGTGTCTGACTGTTATGTAAACCTGTAGACCGTTGCTTATGTGAAGGCCAAGTTTCTGTAATATTGTTTCCTTCAGCTCCTCAATTCCGTGATGGGAAAGTGCGCTCACCCTTATAGCCCCGGGAAAGGTCTCCAGCACACTGTGCTTAATACCCCTGTCCACTTTGTTTGCCACCACCATATGCTCCAGCCCTTTTACCATGGAGTATATCTCCATATCTTCTTCTTCCAGCCAATTGCTGGCGTCCACCACGAAGAGCACCATATGTGCCTCCTTTAGCTTTTGCAGGCTTCTCTCTACCCCTATCCTTTCCACCGGGTCTTCTGTATATCTTATGCCTGCCGTGTCTATAAGGTTTACCGGCACGCCCTTCAGTGTAAGCGTTTCCTGAAGAAAGTCCCTGGTTGTGCCTGGAATTTCGGTGACTATTGCCCTTTCTCTGCCAAGGAGGGCGTTAAAAAGGGAGGACTTTCCCACGTTGGGTTTTCCTACAATGGCAAGGTTTATGCCCTTTCTGAGATACTCTCCCGTTTTTACCGTGGAGAGAAGTAGCTCCACGTCTCTCATGAAACTTTCAAGAAGCTCTAAGACCTGCTCTCTGCTCAGCGTGGGTATATCCTCCTCGGAGAACTCTATGTCTGACTCTATGTAGGCGAGGAGTTCAAGTAGTCTTTCCCTGAGAGAATTTATGAGCGAGGATAGCTCGCCCTGAAGCTGTCTCTGTGCAGATTTGAGTGCAAGTTCAGACCTTGCACCTATGAGGTCCCCTACCGCCTCAGCCTGAAGGAGGTCCAGCTTTCCGTTTAGAAATGCCCTTTTTGTAAACTCCCCGGGCTGTGCAAGCCTTATACCTCTTGAGAGGAAAAGCTCAAGGGCTCTCTTTAGAATGAGAGGGTTTCCGTGCAGGAAAAGCTCCACCATATCCTCGCCCGTGTAGCTCCTTGGTGAAGGGTAGAATATGAGAATCCCCTCATCCAGCACGCTTGAGTCCGCATCCTTTAACTTCACCAGATGGGCATACCTGGGCCTTACCTTTCCTTTCAGAACCAGCAGGTCCCTTATCCTCTCCATCACGCCCAGACCCGACAGCCTTATGGCTCCTATGGCACTTTCACCAAAGGGTGTAGCTATTGCCACTATGGGTTCTCTCTGCTTGACCATGGAGGTTTCAGGGAATAACTATATTCAGTCCATAACCAGCGTCAAGCCCTCTGCATACTCAAGGGCTTCCTCGTATTCCCTTCTGTCTATTCTCCTTGAAAGCTCAGGGTATTTGTGAGCCTGATAGTAGGGCATATACTGTTCCATCACATTGACAGCCATGCGCGGAGAGATTGCCCTCAGCTCTTCCATTATTTTCCGTGTTCCCGCTATGCTGCCTGGGAGAAGGAGATGTCTTATCAGGAGGCCCTTTATGGCTATGCCTTCTGCGTTTAGCTGAAGGTCGCCTACCTGTCTGTGCATTTCCCTTATGGCGGAGAGGGCTACTGTGTGGTAATCTCTCACCTTTGAATACTTTTTACCTGCATGGTCGTCTGCATACTTGAAGTCTGCAAGGTATATGTCCACTATGCCATGGAGGAGCTTCAGGCTCTCTAAGCTATCGTAAGAGGATGTGTTGTAGACTATGGGAATTCTCAGCCCGCCCTTCACCGCCAGGTAGAGGGATTCCAGTATCTGGGGCACCACATGGGAGGGACTTACCAGGTTTATGTTATGACAACCAAGCCTCTGCAAACTGAGGAATACCTCTGCAAGCTCTTCAGGCCTTAACTCTTCCCCCTCTCCAAGATGGCTTATGGTGTAGTTCTGACAGTAGACGCATCTCATGTTGCAGTAGGAGAAGAACACGGTTCCGGAGCCTCTCCTTCCTCTTATGGACTTTTCCTCGCCCCTGTGGGGGAAGTAGTCCGCCACCACCACATACCTACCAGTTTTGCAGTATCCTGTTTCATTTTCCAGTCTGTTTACACCGCACATGTGAGGGCATACTTCGCAGTGGGAGAGCATTTCAAGAGCCTTACCTATACGCTCCTTCCATTCCTCCTCACTCAGATTCAGGTATGAGGGATGTTTTCTTTTCATGTTTTTTGAGGTGCCAACTGAGTTATAATATAAGCCATGAAACTAAAAATTGACAGGGGAGAGTTTCTGTCCGCTCTTCAGAAGGCGAAGAACGCCACAGAAAAGAAGTCTGCCCTGCCCATACTCAACAACTTCCTCCTGAGTGCAGAAAACGAGACTTTGAGCCTGAAGGCAACCGACCTTGAAAACTTCCTTTCCCTGCAAGTCCGGGCTGAAATTGATGAGGAGGGAAGGACTGCGGTCAACGCAGACAAGCTCACAGGTATAGTTAAGAGCCTTCCAGGTGCTACCGTATCCCTTGAACTGAAAGAGGACAAGCTGGTTTTAGGGGGAGGAAGGAGCACTTTCAGGCTTACAACCCTTGACCCGGAGGATTTCCCTGAGTTTCCTCAGCCAGAAACCTCTGCAGAACTCCCTGCCATGGACCTTTTGAGGGCGATAGAAAAGGTGGAATACGCCATATCAAAGGATGATGCCAGGTATGCGCTCCAGGGTCTTTATGTTCACGAGGTGAACGGGAAAACTCACTTTGTGGGTTCAGATGGGCACAGGCTTGCCCTTTTCTGGAGAAACTCCCCCTTTCCTGTGGAACTTCTAATACCAAGAAAGAGCCTCAGGGTAATTCAGGGGCTCATGAAGGACTATATCGGTCCTGTTTACTCTGGCAAGGATGAGTCCTTTGCCCACTTCACAGGCGAGGACTGGAGCCTTTCTGTAAGGCTTCTGGAAGGTGAGTATCCAGACTACATGGCGGTTATACCAAGAAGCTTCAACCATGAGGTGCTCCTGAAAAGGGAGGACTTTCTTGAGAGCCTAAAAAGGCTCTCCGCCATAGCAGAATCCTCTGCCTTTCCTGTAAAGATAAACTTCTCAGACCATCTTGCCCTTCTTGAGATCTCTGACCCCGAGTATGGGGAGGGAAGGGATGAGGTGGATGTGGATTATGGCGGTGAGCCTGTGGAAGTGGGCTTTAATGGCAAATATCTCATAGAAGCACTTGACAGCTTTGACGCAGAAAGGGTCTGGGTAAAGATCGTGGACCCCGACAGCGCAGTGGTAATAGAATCTGATGACGCAGAGAAAGACCCCTATCTCTGCGTTGTTATGCCCATGAGGCTCTGAGAACTGGCTTTCTGTTAGCCTCAGCCTCTTTTATCCTTCTTACTGGAGTTCTGGTAGGCGAAGCCTTCAGATACTCTGGATTTTTGAGGGCAGTCTCTACTATATCTCTCATTGCCCTGGCAAAGCCTTCAAGGGTCTGGGGGCTTTCTGTCTCCGTTGGCTCTATCATGAGGGCTTCTCTCACCGTCAGGGGGAAGTATACGGTGGGTGCATAATAGCCCCTGTCTAAAAGCGCCTTTGCAATGTCCATGGCTTTTATGTCCAACTTCAACAGGTTCTGAGCAGAAAGCACAAACTCGTGCATACAGGGAACATGCCCGTAGGGGTCAACAAAAAGGTCTTTAAGTAAGCTTCTCAGATACCTTGCGTTCAGAACCGCATACTTTGCCACCTGGTCTATCTCAGAGCCGTAAGAGAGTATGTAAGCCAGAGCCCTTACAAAGACCCCCACATGTCCGTAGAAGGCAAGTAGCTTTCCCACGCTCTTTGGTCTTTCCCAGTCAAGCCTGTATACTCCATCTTCAAAAACCACCTGTGGCACGGGAAGATATGGCTCAAGCCTTTCTGAAACCCCTACCGCACCACCCCCCGGACCTCCGCCACCATGTGGCGTTGAGAAGGTTTTGTGGAGGTTAAAGTGCATTACATCCACACCCCAATCTCCCGGTCTTGCCATGCCCACAAGGGCGTTCATGTTGGCACCATCCATGTAGAGAAGGGCATCCTTCTCATGAAGAGCCCCTGCCATATCTCTTATTCTTCTTTCAAATATACCCAGCGTGTTGGGGTTTGTTATCATGAGGCATGCCACGTCATCGCTCAGCTTTTTTTGAAAGTCCTCCCAGTCAAGCTCTCCATCTTGGTTGCTCCTTACCGTTATCACCTCAAAACCACACAGAGCTGCGGTTGCTGGATTTGTCCCATGGGATGTGTCGGGGACCAGCACCTTCCTTTTATGAAGGTTTCCCCTGTCTCTGTGATAAGAGAGTATCATCAAAAGCCCCAGAAGCTCCCCCTGAGCTCCCGCAGCGGGCTGGAGGGATACTTCTTTAAAACCTCCTATTTCCTTGAGAAGCTCCTTTAGCTCATACATGAGCCTGAGAGTTCCCTGGGCGTGCTCCTCTGGTGTCATGGGGTGCAGGTTAAGAAAGCCCTCAAGACCTGCAAGCTCCTCGTTTATTCTTGGGTTGTGTTTCATTGTGCATGAGCCCAGGGGCACCATGGTGGTGTCTATGGCATAGTTGAGCTGGGAAAGTCTCGTGTAGTGCCTTACCACATCCAACTGTGAGACCTCAGGAAACCTGAGTTCCTCCCTGAAGTGTTCACCCAGATACTCTCTAAGGTCAACCTCTTCCACATCGAGCACCGGCAGGCGGTAGCCTCTTGTGCCCTTTGAAGAGAGCTCAAAGATTAGCATTCAGAAATTATACACCTTATATTTTTATTAGCTATGACTGATGCAGGATATGCTTTCAGGGGTTATGCATTTCTGGTAGTTTCCTTTCTTCTCTTTACTGCCGCTGTTATTGTGGGGCTTTTCCATCTTGAGGAAAGAGGACTTTTCTATTTTGCCCTCCTTGGTGGCACCTCTGCCCTTTTTAGCTTTGCCCTGTTCTCTTATGCAGTGGGCGTTTATAAGTTTCTGAGGGAAGAGTATTCAAGGAAAAGGAGCCTGTGGTCTTTCCTCTTTGACTTTCTTGCGGACCTGAGGCTCGCCATCTTTATAATGCTGGTGCTTGCCATTCTTTCCATGCTGGGCTCCACCTACGTGCAACAGAACCAGCCCATAGAGTTCTATCTTGACCGATTTGGTGCAGATATAGGCTACTGGCTATGGAGGCTGTGGATAACCGATGTGTTTCGTTCCTGGTATTACATTGGTTTTATAGTGCTTCTTGCAATAAACCTCATAGCCTGTTCCTTTAAGAGGCTTCCAAGGGTATGGATTCAGACCTTTACAAAAGAGAGGTTCCAGAAGCTTGACGAACACATGGAAAGGCACCTCAAGCCCATATCTGTGGAAGTAAACCCTTCAAAGGAAAGGGTTGCCCGCCTCCTTGGCAGTATGGGCTTCAGGGTATTCATGGAAGAGGAAGGTGGGAGGACTTACTTCTACGGGGAGAAGGGAAGGTATGCGCGTCTTGGTGTCTATGTGGTGCATATCGGCCTTCTTGTCATAATGGCAGGTGCTCTTATTGATGCCATATGGGGCATAAGGGGTTCTGTTATAATCCCTGAGGGCTCAAGAAGCGATACTCTTATCATACCCGCCAAGGAAAAAGCAATAAAGCTACCCTTTCAGATAGAACTAAAAGACTTCAGGATTGTAAGCTATGAAGAGGAGTTTCAGAGGAAGGGAAAGACCAGAGAAACACCCTTCAAGGACGCTATAGCCAGCTTTGAGAGCGACATAAGGATAATTCAGGATGGAAAAGCGGTTGCGAGCGGCATGACCGCGGTAAACTCCCCCTTTGACTTTGGCACCTACAGGATATTTCAGGCTACTTACGGGCTAACTGGTGAAGCGGGAAGAGCGAAGATAGCCATCTTTGACAAAAAGCTGGCTCCAAAAGACCCGCAAAGGGCTTTTGTGGGAGATGTGGAACTCAGAGCCGGAAAAGTCTCCGAGTTCAGAAACATGCTCCTTTCCATAGACAGGTCAACCCTCAACATAGAGGATGAGCAGAAGGGCTTTCAGGGAGAGCTAAAGCCTGCCCTTGTGGTAAAGGTTCTAACGGATGGAAAGGCCTACGATGTTCCCGTTGTCTATTCGCCTGAACTTACAGTCTTTGCCCAGTCTCAGCTTTCAGAGCTTTCAGATTTCCCCTATGTTTTTTTCCTCGTGGACTTTGAACCTCAGTTCTTCAGCGGTCTTCAGGTCTCCCGTCAGCCCGGCACACCTCTAATATGGTTTGGGTCCATCATGGTGGTGGGTGGAATGCTTCTTGCCTTTTACACCGTTCACAGAAAGGTCTGGGCAAGGCTTGAGGGGAGCACCCTGAAAGTAGCCTTCTGGTCTCACAAATTCAAAGAAGAGTTCAGAAAGAGCTTTATAAGGTCTCTGGAGGTGCTAAAACATGAAAGTGCTTCTCATGGAAAAGAACCTAATACTTCTTAGCAGGATAAGGTCTTCCCTGAGCAGTTATGAGGTCAGGGCAGGCACAGAATACAATAGTGAAGAGGTAGTCCTTATAAACCTTGAACAGTTTCCAGTGGAGAGAGTGGCTGAGCTTAAGGCTCTTGGGGCAAAGGTAATAGCCTACTGCGGACACAAAAACATAGAGCTGAGTAGAAAGGCAAAGGAGCTGGGTGCAGACCTTGTGGTGCCCAACAGCCAGATAGTTCAGGCTGGAAGCCTACTCCAGACCCTCTGAAAGTTCCATAATCCTCTGCGCCTGAAGCTCTGTAAGAGGGATAACAGAAAGCCTAGGCATTCTTATGAGCGGAGAATCTCTAAAGACCGGCTCAGCTTTCAGAAGGCTCAGAGGCACAGGATTTTTGAGCATGCCCGCAGGCTCTATATCCACCACCCACAGACCATCACCGTCTTTATAGGCTTCACATATAACCTTTGCAAACCCCACCACGGCTCTTGTGTTTCCGGTATGGTATATAAAGCATGCATCACCCTTTTTCATACTGCTCATATGCTTCTGGGCAAGAGGATTTCTCACGCCATCCCATCTGGTCCTGCCTTCTCTGAGAAGGTGCTCATAAGAGTATTCAGAGGGTTCAGTTTTGAGAAGGTAATACATTCAGGAACACTTCTCCGCAAGGGATTTTATCATGGGTGGCATGTAGCCAAAGACCCTGCCCACCTCCTGACCGTTCTTTACGAATATAAGAGTTGGAGAGCCTATTACTCCGTAAGTTCTCACAAGCTCCCTGTCTTTTGTTATATCGTATACCTCCACCTTCAGGTTTGGATACTTGCTCAGCTCCCTGTAAGATGCCTTGCAGGAAGCACAGCCGGGCTGTTCAAAGAGCAGAACCTGACAGAGGGCAAGGGCTACTGTAAGCATAGTTTAAATTTAATACCGTGCAGGAGTTTGTGCAAATATGCCTTGAGCTTGCCAGAGAGGCCTTCGGGAAGGGCGAGGTGCCAGTTGGCTGTGTGGTGGCAAAGGATGGAAAAGTAATAGCAAAAGCCCACAACAGAGTAGAAGAGCTGAAAGACCCCACAGCTCACGCAGAGATGCTTGCCCTGAGAGAGGCTATGAAAGTCCAAGGGCAGAAGTATCTTTATGGATGTGAGGTATATGTTAGTCTTGAGCCATGCCCCATGTGTGCCTATGCCATGGTGCTCGCAAGGGTGGAAAGGGTGGTATTTCTTGCTACAGATGAAAGGTATGGTGCGGTGATGAGCAGGTTTGGGCTGTTTGATGAGCCAGCTTTCAACCATAGAGTAAGGTGGGAATACCTGCCAGTAGAGGAGGCAGGCAGGCTTCTGAAGGAGTTTTTCAGGGAGAGAAGGCTATAATATTGGCATTCAGCCATGCATATCTGTGAGAGGCTAAAGATCAGACCCTTTGTGAAATGGGCAGGAGGTAAGCGTCAGCTGGTGAAAGTTCTCAGAGAGCACTTGCCAGAAAGTTATCAGACATACATAGAGCCCTTTCTGGGAGGTGGAGCTCTTTTCTTTGAGCTTATGCCAGAAAAAGCCGTAGTGAGCGACATAAACGAGGAGCTCATAAACGCTTACAGAGTAATAAGGGAAAATGTAGACGAGCTTATACAGGACCTGAGCAGGCATGTAAACAGTCCAGAATACTATTACCGTATCAGGTCCCTTGACCCCAAGAAACTTGACCCTGTGAAAAGGGCAAGCAGGTTCATATACCTTAACAAAACGTGTTATAACGGCCTTTACAGAGAAAATTCAAAGGGAGAGTTCAACGTGCCCTTTGGTTATTATGAAAACCCCAAGATACTGGACGAAGAAAATTTGAGAGCTATCAGCGAATATTTTAATTCCTCACAGGTAATCATCCTAAACAGCGACTTTATGGAGGTCTGTGCTCTGGCAAAAAGTGGAGACTTTGTTTACCTTGACCCGCCTTATTACCCTTATGACAACGTTTCTTCCTTCACTAAATATACCAGATACGACTTTACAGAAAGAGACCATTTAGAACTTGCAGAAGTTTTTAAAGAGCTTAACAGGAAAGGTGTGTATGTTATGCTCACCAATTCAAACACAGACTTCATAAAAAGGCTATACAGCGGTTACAGGATAAAGGAGCTTTACGCATTCAGGGCTATAAATTGCAGGGGAGACCTTCGTAAAAGGAGAAAGTCCGACCTGCTTATAACCAACTACTGACATGCTCACAGATAGAATTGAAAAGGCCAGAAAGCTGATAGGGGAGCTCTCAGAGGGAGATTACAGAAGGCTTGGCAGGACTTTAGGTGTGGGCATGTATCTCTTTAACCTCCTAAAAGACAGCCTTGAGCCCTCTTACCTTGAGCTCTTAAAGGATTTTGACCGTCTGTCTCTTGAGAAGAAAAAAGCCATACTCAGAAGCCTTGAGGAAAGGCTAAAGCATCCACTCCCCAGTCTGGAAGTAGACTTTTCAAAGGTGGAAAAAAAGCCCATAAGTGCCTTTTTCAAACCTCTGGAGGAGCTAAAGAGCCTTGAGGAGAAGGAAAAGAGGACTCTCAAAGCCCTTGGCATAAAAGACCTATACTCAGCTCTGTGGTTTGCACCCCTGAGGTATGAGGACAGGAGGCTTCTACACACCATAAAAACCGCAAAGCCAGGACAGAAGATAGCCCTGAAGTTGAAAGTCCTCTCCACCGGATATGACCCCAAGGAGAGATATCCAGCCTGGGTGCTCTGTGAGGATGGCACCGACAGAATCTATCTGAGATTCCGCTACAAGGACCAGAGACCTCTTTACTCCTTCAGAAGAGGTCAGGAGCTTGTGGTTTACGGGAGGCTCAAGGAGTTTGGTGGTGAAAAGTATATGGTGCACCCGGAGTTTCTCAAGGAGGAAGACTCTGGCAGAATTCTGCCCTTTTACTACATAAGGGTTGATGGGGAGCTAAGGAGCATATCCGCAAAGAAGAGGCACGAAAGAATCAGAAGCGTGCTTTCAAGGCTTTCTGAGGCTGCAAAGTTCATGCCTGAGTATCTTCCGCAGAAGATACTTGAGGAGAGAAGGCTTCCACGCATAGGGGAGAGCCTGTATCTTCTCCATAAGCCTGTAGGCTTTTCTGAGGAGGAGCTAAACAGCTTTTCCACTCCTTTCCAGAAAAGGCTTATCTACGAAGAGCTTTTTCTTTTCCAGCTTGCCCTATACATTATAAGGTCTCAGGTTAAAGCCCTGCCGGCTATAGCCCTGAAAAATCCAGAAAAGAGCATAGAGGAGTTTTTGAGGTCTCTTCCCTTCAGACCCACCCAGGCACAGAGGAGAGTCATAGGGGAGATGCTTCAGGATATAAAAAGCTCAAAACCCATGAACAGGCTTCTGCAGGGCGATGTGGGCAGTGGAAAGACGCTGGTTGCCATGGCTCTTGCCTATACCTTTGCAAAGGAGGGCTATCAGAGTGCCATAATGGTGCCCACTGAAATACTGGCAGGTCAACACTACGAAAACTTTAAAAGGTTCCTTGAACCACTGGGTGTTCAGGTGGGTCTTCTCACTGGCTCTGTAAGGGCTTCTGTTAGAAGGAGCCTTCTCCATCATGTAAGCAGGGGAAACATAAGCGTGCTAATAGGCACCCATGCCCTCATTCAGGAAGGTGTGGAGTTTCACAGGCTTGCCCTTGTTGTTGTGGACGAACAGCACCGCTTTGGCGTCATGCAGAGAAGGCTTCTTCTTGAGAAGGGAAAGGGCTTTTACCCACACTGCCTGGTGATGAGTGCAACGCCCATACCAAGAACTCTCGCCCTTTCTCTTTATGGAGACCTTGACCTTTCTGTTATAGACCAGATGCCTTCCGGTAGAAGGCCTGTGATAACAAAACTACTTTTTGATTCAGAGTTTAATAAAGTCCTTCAGGCAGTCAGGGATGAGCTTTCAAAGGGCAACAAAGTGTATGTTATATACCCTCTTATAGAGGAGTCGGAGAGCCTTGAGCTCAAGTCTGCAGTCAAAGAATATGAGAGATGGAAAGGGCTTCTGCCCGGCAGGGAGGTGCTCCTGCTTCATGGCAGGCTCAGGGATGAGGAGAAGAAAGAGGTGATGGAAAGGTTCAGGAGTGGGGGTGATGTGCTTGTTTCCACCACAGTGGTGGAGGTTGGCGTGGATGTGCCAGAGGCAACCCTTATGGTTGTTGAGTCTGCTCAACGCTTTGGGCTGTCCCAGCTACACCAGCTCAGAGGAAGAGTGGGAAGGTCGGACAGGCAGGCCTTCTGTTATCTCCTTGTGCCCGATGAGCTAAAAACAGACAGGGAGGCCATGAGGAGGTTGAGAGTTCTTGTGAGGTCCAACGATGGCTTTGAGATCGCTGAAGAAGACCTCAGGCTCCGTGGACCCGGTGAACTTCTTGGCGTATCCCAGTCTGGATACTTCGGCTTTATGGTGGCAAATCTGGCGAGGGCTCAGGACAGAGCCATACTTGAGCTTGCCAGGGAGGATGCAAGAAGGCTACTGGAAGGGGACCCACGCCTTGAAAGGCATACAGACCTCAAAAGGGTTCTGCTCCACCGCTACGGAGACAGAATGGACCTTTTCTACGTTGCCTGAAAGGCAGGCGTGCAGAGAAGAAACCTGAGCCCAAAGTAGAGCCTCCATACGTGGAAGCTGTATGTGTAGGCATACAGGCTGTAGCTTCCCTTTTCTACGACTGACTCCCTTATGGACCTCTGGTCAAAGACCTTGTAAACCTCACCGTCCTTTAAGAGAAAGATAAGAACCCTCCTTTCAAAAAAACTGACGCTGAGGACTGCTGGAGCCCTGAAGCCCTCACCGGGAAAGAAAAAGCCGCTGCTTGAGTAGGCATAAACCTGTGGGGGCATTTTTCCTACAAAGGGTATGAGGTTCTTAGCCTCAAAGCTACCACACTGGCCTGAATAGTAGAGGTTTTTCCTCTTTCCCAGGGTAAAACTGTAGTTCGGTATGTCAAACTTCCAGAGAGATATAACGATTGGCATATCAGAGGCGAGGGGGCTGCATGGAATCTGTTCCATGACTGAGTATGGGTCTGAAGGCTCATGAAAGGAAAGCCTTTTCGGTATGTATTCAAAGGAAAAGTAGGCAAGCCATTTCCAGAGCCCCATGTCCCTGTAGCCTCTTGCCTTATCTTCAAGATAGCAGGCGTGTAGTCCTCTCTTGCTCAGTTCCTCCTCAAGCTTAACCGGGTTACCTAAGGGGCTGTTGTATACGCTCCGTGGGTTGACTGCACAAGCACACTGCTTCTGGAAGGGGATGGGAGCAGGAGAGGTTATAGAGTAGTTTACATGCTCCACATAGGTGGCAGGCAGGCAGTGGTAGAGAAAAAAGCCAGCTACATAAAGGCTAAGCAATAATCTAATAACTCCCGGGCATCTCTTCCTCCACCTTGTTCAGATTTTTGAGCCTGTATATGTAAAACCTCCTTATCTCCCTGCCTCTCCAGAATATGGGAAGTTCCCTTTCCTCAATTATACCCTCACTTGCCCTGAGCACCCTTTCATCTATGGGTCTGTAGTCCACAAATATGGCATCCCCCTCGTAGTCTTTCTCCCACAGGTCATACTGGTTCATCCTCCTTCCCAGGTTTATGCAGTAGGTTCTGGGATTTCCCTCCACATAGAAGGCAAGCTCTGCGCTTATCTGATAGTGTGGGCTAACTATTTTTTCACCCTTTTCTCTCATTTCAGAGACAGTCCTACCAAGCTCAGACCATCCAATGCCAATCTTTGTAGGGTCCCTCTGCGGTGGAAGGATACCCCCAAGCCCTATCCGGTCAAGCAGTGGAGTAAAGTGTAGAAAGATAAAAAGCAAAAGGCTGAGAAGGTATGCGGGGACAAGTAACATGCTCCTTGAAAGAAAGGTGCTAACCAGCACAAGGGCAGAAAAGTAGGCAAAGCCAGACCAGTTTGCCTCAACCTTCTTGAAAAGGGAAAGCCCAGCAAAGAAGAGAAAGGGAAGAAGAGAAAAGAGGACAAAAAAGGCTTTCTTTCTGTCCCCCAAACCCTTCAGCCAGATATAGGGCAGAAGAAGGAAGGGTATTACAGATAGAAGAACCAGCTGACCGCCCATAAACTCAAGAAAGGAGTCAATGTTAAAAAGCCCTGCAGACTTGCTGGCAAGTGTGGAAACATGTCTGAAGGAGACAAAATCATGCTTGTAGTTCCAGTAAAGCACTGGGAGGCTCAGACCTATTGCAGGAAGTAAGCTGAAATAGGGTCTGTAATCTTTCAGAAGCTCTCTTCTAAACAGGAAACCGTAAACAAGGGCGCATGGTAGTAAGAAAACTGCCGGATACTTACTGAGAAAGGTAAGCCCTCCCAGAAAGCCGGCAAATAGCCAGAGCCATGTGGAGTTTCTTTCAAAGGCAAAAAAAAGCACCATCACCGTAAGAGACCAGAAGAAGATAAGGGGTGCATCCGTGGTCATCAGTATGGAATTAATGGCAAAGCCCACCGTGAGCTGGGGCAGAGTGGAGGCTATGATTGCAGACCTTTGGTCAAAAACCCTTCTTACAAATAGATAGGTCAGTATAGAAAGCAGAAAAGAAAGCACTATGGGCGTTATTCTAACTGCAAGCTCGGAGACTCCAAGAAGTTCCCTTGTAAGGAGATTCATGTATGCCACCATGGGCGGCTTTGAGTAGTAGCTCAGGTCTGGTCTTCTTGACCAGTCCCAGTATTGAGCCTCTTCAGGCGTCAGGTCAAGGGGATAGTAAAGCACATAAATAACTCTGAACAGCAGCATAAAGAGGTTAAAGAGAATAACAAGGGTCATGCCTTAAAGCTGTGTTCTCTGCCCTCCATAAGCCTTATGAGGTTTTCCCTGTGTCTGTAAAGCACAAAGAAAAACATGAGGAGCGCCATCAGTAATATTCTGAGAGGATAACCAGAAAATAGCAGGAGAAACACCGCAAGGGCAGAGGCACTCAGTGATGCCAGGGAAACTATGCCCTTCCATCTGAAAATAAGACCCCAGAAGGCTAAAGAAACGATAGCTATGAAGGGAGATATGGCTGTCAGTGTTCCGAAGGCTGTAGCCACCCCCTTACCGCCTCTGAAGTTATGGAAGACAGGATACATGTGTCCCAGAAGGCTGGCGAGCCCTACAAAAAAGGCAGTCCAGCTCTCGAGCCCGAAGTAAAGCCTTGCGAGAAACATGGGCAACAGCCCCTTTGAAAAATCAAGAAGGAACACCAGGAGGGCATATTTCTTACCGAGAGCTCTTCCCACATTTGTGGCACCCACGTTCCCACTGCCCACAGACCTTATGTCAATGCCCTTTGCCTTTGCTATGTGTTCACCAAAAAGCACTGAACCGTAAAGGTAGGCAAAGAGCACAAGAAGAACGCTGTCCATGGGAATTATAATAACGCAAGTTGCAAGTTATAGCATCCCTGCACTCCAGAGCCTATGGAGATTGTAAGAAATTACCGCCATGTAGAT